>CAVJJQ010000001.1:0-52388 GCA_963649755.1 bacterium
CTTCGCTCGGCCACCTCTCCCAAAGGGAGAGGCAAGCCCTGCCCTTGGCTCTCCCGCGCGGAGCAATTTCCTATATAGTAAAAAAGGATGAGTCACTGTGGATTCATCCTTTTATTTTTCTAATCTTCTTTATTCATTTCTTCGCCGTAAACCCTTGCGCACTTAACCGCTACGTGCCAGCCCTTTAAAAGAGCTTTGACGCGTGCCTCTTCCATGGTAGGTGTAAATTCACGGCCAAGCTTCCAGTTTTCCTTAATCTCGTCAAGGCTGTTCCAAAAGCCGACTGCAAGTCCCGCAAGGTATGCGGCTCCGAGAGCCGTTGTCTCTATACATTTAGGCCTGATTACATTTAGATTCAAAATATCCGACTGGAACTTCATGAGGAAGTTGTTGGCGCTTGCTCCGCCGTCTACCTTGAGCGAAGAAAGCTTTATGTGCGAATCCTGCTCCATGACCTTCAATACGTCGTAGGTCTGATAAGCAATCGATTCAAGCGTTGCTCGGATGAAGTGTTCCTTTTTGCAGCCTCTCGTAATGCCTACTGCCGTGCCTCTTGCGTACTGATCCCAGTACGGAGCGCCAAGGCCCACAAAAGCAGGTACCAAATACATGCCTGCGGTATCCGGCACAACGGTTGCAAATTCTTCCGTCTGGCGTGCGGATTCGACGAGTCTCATCTCGTCTCTTAACCACTGAACGCTTGCGCCTGCCACGAATACCGAGCCTTCAAGTGCATACTCGGGTTTGTCCGAAATACCTGCGGCAATGGTAGTGACGAGTCCGTTATCCGAAAAGACTGCCTTGGAACCTGTATTCATCAGTAAGAAGCATCCCGTTCCGTAGGTGTTCTTTGCGTCGCCTTCATCAAAGCAGCACTGTCCGAAAAGTGCGGCCTGCTGGTCGCCTGCCGCTCCCGCAATGGGAATCGGGCCTCCGAGTACGAAAGAATCGGTCTCTCCGAAGACACTGCTTGACTTACAAGCCTTCGGAAGCATAGACATGGGAATACCGAAATAGTCGCAAAGCTCTTTATCCCATTCAAGGGTATTTATATTGAAGAGCATGGTACGTGACGCATTGGTATAGTCTGTTGCGTGGACTTTGCCCTTTGTAAGGTTCCAAATGAGCCAGGTATCAACCGTTCCGAATAGGAGTTTTCCTGCCTCGGCCTTTTCTCTTGCGCCCTCGACATTGTCAAGGATCCATTTAATCTTTGTGGCGCTGAAATAAGCATCGGGAAGAAGTCCGGTCTTCTTACGTATGATTTCGGGCATCTCGGTCTGCTTGATGGTCTCCACGTAATCTGCGGTTCGCTTACACTGCCATACGATTGCATTGTAAACGGGCTCGCCGGTTTCTTTATCCCAGACTATGGCGGTCTCACGCTGATTCGTAATTCCTATTGCGGCAATTTCCGTATAATCGGCATTGACAAGTGCCATTGCCTCAAGGCAAACCGCAAGAGTTGATGACCAGATTTCCATGGCATTGTGCTCGACCCAACCGGGCTTGGGATAAATCTGCGTAAATTCACGCTGTGCCATGTTTACGATGGCACCTTGTTTGTCAAAAAGAATGCATCTCGAACTCGTAGTTCCCTGGTCGATTGACATTATGTATTTTTTCATGTAACACCCCTGTTTGTCATGATTAAAATAGTCGTATCTGTTCAGAACCACCTGAACAGATACGAGATTCGGCGATGCTGTCGCATTTAAAAATCGCCGGATCTTTTCAAACTATACGTTTTTTTGTACAGCTTTGGCAGCAAGTGCTTCAGCCTGTGCTGAACTGTTACAAATAGTCTATTCAATATTCTTTGTAATGATGAGGTCCGAGCCCGTGCCGCAGATATTTTCTTCCACTACGTCTCCGATGTGCACCGGTGCCTTGACCGAAAGTTCTTTAAGTCTGTTTGCAATATCGAAAATCCTGTCTTTCGGAATAACAGTTTTCGTCTTTACCGATACCACAAGGTTCTTTCTGTTTGAAACACAGACGGTTCCGGTTACGACTCTTGTAGGGTTGGTGACCTCGTCTATTGCGTAAAGCTCGCCCCTTTTGCAGGTATTACCCGTGACTTTCACGGACTCTCTGTTTCCCGGTTCAAAGGTTACGGTCAGTTGACACCCCATAGGGCATCCGATACAGGTTAAATGTCTTGTCTCCATATGTTCCTCCCTAAGCTGTCTCTATGGCGATTCGAATCTCGTCATGCACGTCCATTGATTCAATATCGGATTTTTTGATGATTACCTGCTCCATTTCGCCCGGAGCACAGATCTGCTTCTTGCGTCTTTGCAAACACTTATCACCGAGATATACGCAGATTTCGGGATTTTTGTAAACGTTTGAAACCCTGAATCTGACGGTTAGCAAATCTTCAAGTCTTGAAGGATGAATCTTTACGGGTACCGTGTATCTGACACCGTTTCCGGTCTTTATGAAGATTTCGGGTTCAGTCGTTCTTGCTCCTTTAGAAAGAACGTATTCTGCGGCATGCTTTCCCGCTTCGGAAGCTTCCTTGGATACAAAGTCCACCAGGTCGTGCACGTGAAGCACGTTTCCGCAGGCAAATACACCCTCGACTGAGGTTTCAAGACTTTCGTCAACCTTTGCGCCTCCCGTAACGGGGCTTAATTCAACGCCCATCTTGTCGGAAAGCTCGTTTTCAGGCAAAAGTCCGCAGGAAAGAAGAAGCGTATCGCAAGGAATTTCCTCTTCCGTTTCCTTAATGGGTTGATTCTTCTCATCTACCTTTGCGATTGTAATGCTTGTAACCCTATCCTTACCCTTGATGTCCACAACCGTTGTCGAAAGCTTAAGCGGAATGCCGAAATCGTCAAGGCACTGTACAATGTTTCTTTTTAAACCGCCCGAATAAGGCATCAGCTCGCAAACCGCCTTTACGTGTGCGCCCTCCAAAGTCATGCGGCGCGCCATGATAAGGCCGATGTCGCCCGATCCGAGTATTACGACTTCCTTGCCCGGAAGCTTACCCTCGATGTTTACATATCTCTGAGCCGTTCCCGCGGAATAAATGCCGGCAGGTCTGTAACCGGGAGTATTCAAGGCTCCTCTCGGACGCTCCCTGCAGCCCATGGCGAGGATAATCGACTCCGCCTCTATCGTAAAGATACCCTTATCCTTACTCATGGCAGTGATGACCTTGTCATTGGAAACATCTATTACGATAGTCTGAAGCATAGCTTCGATACCGCGCTTATTTACTTCATCAATAAATCTGGCTGCGTACTCGGGTCCCGTAAGCTCCTCCTTGAAGGTATGAAGTCCGAAACCGTTATGTATGCACTGATTCAATATCCCTCCGAGAAGCGAATCTCTCTCGAGAATCAGAATATCCTTTTCACCGTTATCATAAGCCGAAACGGCTGCTGCAAGTCCTGCGGGGCCGCCTCCGATGATTACTATTTTTCGTTTCATATGCGACCTCCTATAAACTCTTGTGCTCCGATAAAAATTCGGAACCCTCGCCGTGCTTAGTAATCTTCACAATATCCGTGCCGAGCTCTCTTGCAAGGATTTCAAGAGTCTTCGGTGAACAGAAACCTGCCTGACACCTGCCCATTCCCGCACGGGTTCTTCTCTTTACGCCGTCCAAGGTCGTGGCTCCCAAAGGTCTCTTGATCGCATCAACGATTTCGCCTTCCGTGACGAGCTCACAACGACAAACAACATTTGCGTAGAGAGGATTTTTCTTTATCAAGGCTTCTTTCTCGGCATTTGTGGCAAGAGCCATGTTTGGAATACCTGTTCTCGTGGAAATAAAGTTTTCTTTTTCCGATGCTCCGAGGATTTTGGCTGCTTCCTTTGCCACATACTCGCCTATTGCAGGTGCTGCGGAAAGCCCGGGGGATTCGATGCCGGCTACGTCATAAAAGCCCTTGACACTTGACTCACCGATTATGAAATCGTCTCCGTCGGGATGAGCACGAAGCCCTGCAAAAGAAGTGATAACACTTCTGTACGGAACCGCTTCAACGCTTCTTGCAGCTGTTTTCTGAAGGCTGTCAAGACCTTCTTTTGTGGTATTTACCTCTTCTTTATCGTCCGTATCCGTTGCGGTGGGACCGAGCAGTAAATTTCCGTGAACGGTAGGTGTTACCAAAACGCCCTTGCCGTAAGCTCCCGGAAGTTGGAAAATCGTAGACGAAACAAGGTTTCCGACCTTCTTGTCATACAGGCAGTACTCGCCTTTACGAGCCTGAATGTGAAGCTTGTCGTCGCAGACCATGTTGTGAAGCTTGTCTGCGTAAACGCCCGCTGCATTTATGACCATCTTGGCCGTATATTCGCCCTTTGATGTAACAACCGTAAAGGTGTCATCCGTTTTCTTTATATCCGTAACCTCTTCGTCAAGCTTAAACTCGACACCGTTGACGTTTGCGTTCTCAGCCATCGCGATGGTCAAATTAAACGGACAGACGATTCCGCCTGTGGGTGCAAATAGCGCAGCCACGACTTCTTTTGAAATATTGGGTTCTTTCTTTCTGATTTCATCACCCGAAAGAATTTCCAAGCCTTCGACGCCGTTCTTTATGCCCCGTTCTTTAAGCTCTTCAAGCTTATGAGTGTCGGCTTCGTCAAAGCAAAGAACAATTGAGCCGTTTCTCTTGTAAGGAAAATCAAGTTCTTTTGACAGAGCTTCCATCTTCTTACTGCCAAGCACGTTGAAATAAGCTTTCTTTGTGCCCGGAAGCGCATCAAAGCCCGCATGTACTATTCCGCTGTTTGCCTTTGACGTTCCTTCGCAGACATCGGATGCTTTCTCTATAACCGTTATTTTTAAGGAGTAGCGGGAGAGTTCCCGCGCTATAGACGAGCCCGTAACACCGGCTCCGATTATTATTACATCGCTATACATTTCTAACCCTCCGTTTGGAAACTACTTTTCTGATTTCCGTTTCCATTATAGTCTTTTTCCCTTGTTTTTTCAAACATTTCGGCCTTGTCACTTCCACCAAAAATGGAGGGTGAAATTTAGTTACTATTCACATACGGAGACTCGATAAAACTTTTTATGAGATAACGTATCTGTATTTCGATTTAGAATTTAAGCTTGTTCTCAATGAGGGTTTGAAACAATTCAGAGATATGACTTGTGAACGATTAATTTAGATGTTAAGATGAGGTCGAATAGCAGAAAGGCATTAAGCGATCTATTCTTTTTTCGGCTAAACTAATGGAGAAGGCATTATGAACACAAGAGATAAAGAAGTATTAAATATGCAACTGACACTGATTCCGTTGTTGTCAAATGCATGGGGGAAAAATTACAGTGATTTGGCTGATGTCTTCGAAAAATATGACGTTCTAAGTTACATAGATGTTTGTTATGAAAATTACAATTCGACAGGTAACCAAGGAATCATTGACGATCTTAAGGATTACATTGAAATGCAGGGAGGCGTTATCTCATGAAAAGACTTTATCATGGTTCGCTAAGTCTATTTGATGAAATAGATTTGTCTGAGAGCAAGGGATACAAGGATTTCGGCAAAGGCTTTTATGCGTCGTCAGTGGAACAGCACGCTGAAAAACTTGCAGTTAGGAATAAAGAAATATTGATAAAACGTCAAAATATTTTAAAAGCAAGAAATCCCAAGTTGAAATCGGACCCGATAATAGCATATCGCTATAATCTGATTTTTGATGAACAGATAGAGGATTTGGCTGTGAAGGAGTTCTTAACCGCTGATGCAGAATGGTTGCGTTTTATTGTCGCAAATAGAAAGAGTCCTGTATCAGTACATAATTATGATATTGTTATCGGGCCAACGGCTGATGCACAGACTACAATGATTATCAACGAATATTTGGATGAACTTGAAAGTTCGTGCTTCAGAGATGATGTATGCGCCAAAGTAATTAAAGAATTAATGCCGGAAAATTTGCCAAAACAATATTTCTTCGGAACAGAAAGAGCATTGAATACCCTTAAGTTTGACAAAATCAAAAGGCAGGTGATTTCATAGTGTTGCAACAAACTGATGTAAAAAAAGTAATTAGGGTTATATCTTCCTATTTAGTAGAAAAGCTTATGAATTATAAAAATATAACGCGTGATGAAGCTATAGAATTGCTCATGAAGACGGCTTGCTATGAGGCTCTTATGAATCAGGGAACCGATTTATATTTGGAGTCAAGGGAAGCTGTTTGGAACATGCTGAAAGAGGAATTGGATGGTAACCCATGCAGTATACTGAACGTATTAGCATAGCATCTGTATCAAAATAAAATTTTCTTTGTAAGCATTTGAATTAGAAGATAAAAAGGCGGCATGCATTGCATGTCGCCTTTTGTGTACTTAAAATTTCTTCAAGTAATTATTTACTGCCGTTAAGAAGGATTACTTGTCTTCCTCAACCTTGGCTGCGTTCTTCTTTACCTGATGACGTCTGTAGAGCTCTGCGCCTGTTGTGCCGAGAGCAAGTACGATGAGGATCCACCACCAGCTCATAGCCTCTTCGTCAACTGCGGGAGCAAGAGGAGTTTCGGAATCGTCAATTACTACTGCTTCGTCAACCTTCTCGGGCTCTGCAGTCTTCTCTTCTTCAACGGTTTCTGCCAAAGGAGTTTCCTCTTCAACGATGGTAACTTCTTCCTCTACGGGTGCAGCGGCTACCGTACGAACTGCTGCGGGTGCTGCTGCAGGAGTAGCGGTAACTACAGTTGCGATAGGAGTTGTCTCTGTCGTAACGGGAGTATCGTCGTCGTCATCTTCTTCTGCAGGAGGAGTAAGTCTTTCAACTGCTCTTCTGTAAGCCTCACGAGCTTCTTCTGTAAGTTCCTTAACTTCGTCGTAGTCTTCCTCGGCATCATCAAGCTTTTCCTTTGCGGTATCCAACAATCCCTTAAGTTCACTTAAAGTACCGTCACTGTCAAATTCTTCATTTGCTCTGAGAAGATTTTCAATCTCATTCTGCAAGGTCTCTACATCCGTTACTGCCTGCTTTAAAGCCTCCTGAGCCTTTGTAAGTTCACTCTTAAGGTTCTCGTATGCATCCTTCTTACCCTGTGCATCGAAAAGCCATGAACGGAATTTAGTATCTGTAAGCTCATTCATGTAATTACCGGCATTATAGTTTGCATTGCTTAAATAAGTCTCTTCAAGACCGTTTCCGGACTGTTCTACTGTCTTAACAACTTCGTTGTTGGTAGTTACGTCAGTCTTGGTGCCGGAATACTCAATCCAATAAAGATAACTGCTGGGAGTTGCCGTTGCCTTTATATTTGTGGCCTTACCTGTATTACCGTCATCCTTACTCTCTGCGGCTTCCTTCTGTGCTTCTGCCTCAATAGCCTTTATTGCGTCAGCCTCATTATCACATTGAATAGTCTTTGAAATCGAATTTGTAGGAA
Source organism: bacterium (assembly GCA_963649755.1). Lineage (GTDB taxonomy): Bacteria > Bacillota > Clostridia > Lachnospirales > Lachnospiraceae > UBA1258. The sequence goes on from CAVJJQ010000001.1 coordinate 7,384, forward strand.
CGTAATATACTGTAGCAGTCTTTGTATCCCAGTTCCAACTAACTATGCCGGCATAGTAACCACCTTCGGCTTCAATCTGTTGCTTGATAAGTGCCTCAATCTTATCTTTATTGGTCTCACCACCCACAAAGATGTACTTCATTACATCCTTGATTCCATCCCATGTTGAATAGTTCACCGATTTACTTTCTGTTTTAGCATAAGTAACGGTAATTTCACCATTGACATAGTAGTCTTTATCTACCCGGTCAGCCTTTTTTTCAGTTATCGTAAGTGTATCGTTCTCACTAATTCTATATTCTTTATGGTTCTCTTCAAACGTATGCTTGCTTCTTTCGTCTTCTACGAAACCCTTAGCACCATAAGCTTTTCCCATGAATTCACCAGACTTGTCAAACTTCTTGTTGTTATACTCTGTATAGTCTTCAAAAGAAACAACATACGTAGCCTTTGCATTGTAGGAAGTAACCTTGCTTTCGTCATTGGTGGTTACTGAACCCTCATCCAGGCCTTTTTCGGCAAGCTCTTTTTCAGCTTCTTCCTTAGAAGCATATTCTTCAGTCTTGTCTGTTACAGTTTCAACAGTCTTAGTAATAACATTAGCCGTTGTAGTATAGGTTACTGTACCGTCTGCAAATTTAATCGTAACATTCTGAGTATCCTCATCAATATCAACTGAGGTAACAACCTTTCCGTCAGCCGAAGTAGTCGAACTTTCTGTAACGAGATTGTTTGTAGTTACATCATCGCCAAGAACTACATAATACAAGAGTTTGCCGTCCTCGTCTTTAAACTCAACCGCTGTTCCAGCATTAACCATACCGTTAATTTCGGACTCTTCATAAGCTACTACATTGTCGTTTGCGTCCTTGTAAGAATAGGTAAGTGTCTTTTCAAAGATCTCAACGCCGGTCTTGTCATCATTTAATGCGTAGTTATAGTACTTGGTCTGCTCGTTGCCGTCTGCATCCGTATAGGTAACCTTACAGTAGTTGTACTCATTCTGATCTTCAAACGTTGTAAACTGATCAACCGTTACATTTGAACCTTTTTCTACTTCCGGGATGTAATAGTTCTCCATAATATCATAGAACAGTTCATTGTACGTATTCCAATCTGTAGTCTTTACAGACTCATCCTCTGCGGTTTTCTTAACAGCCTCTTCCTGGCAAAGGATATCGTAAGCCGCATCCTTCTGAAGCTCTGCTTCTGCTGCCTTAAGCTGTTCCTCAAGGAGAGCTGCCTTTGCTTTTGCAGCCTCAAGTTTTGCGTCTGCGTCATCGGCATTTGCCTTGGCATTATTCAAAGCATCTGTGTAAGCCTGCTGAGCCTTTTCCAAATCTGCTGCCGCAGCAGTATAAGCTGCTTCTGCAGCTTCGTATTCAGCCTTTGCATTCTCGTAAGTATCTGTAACTTCTTTTTCGGAAGCTTCTGCTTCGTCGAGAGATTCCTTTGCGGATGCGATCGTGGTAGCTGCGTTAATCTCTTCAATATTTTCGCTGATACCTGTCTTTGCTTCTTCGGCAATCTCATTGAAACCTGAAACATCCCGGGTTCCGATGATTGAATCCGTTACATTGTTAGCTGAAACTGCTGCATTATTCATAACAGCAATATCGGCATCTTTAACAATTGCGGCATCCTCTGCATCGGCAAGGTCGTCCTTAACTTCATATACGGCATTTCCTGCAGCTGCTGTGTTTGCACTGATGTCCTCTACGGTTTCCTGAATAGGTGTAACTGCCTTATCTTCAGTATCATTTGTAAGCTTCTCAAGCTCCTCTACAGCTTCAGCTGCTTCTTCAACGGCTGTATCTGTGTCCTTAATGCTCTCGCTTGCCTTAACCTCTGCATCCTGAGCAGTATCAACTTCCGAATGCTTTTCCTCTGCCGGTGCTACAACAGTAGCGTTGTTGTCATCATTGACATCGTTTGTAAGAGTTCCGTCTCCCTCAGCCGCAAATGCGCCCTGCGATGAAAGAAGCATACTTGCGCTGATTCCGATTGACAAAGCCTTGATGACCTGCTTTGAAGTGCGAATGTTTTTCTTCATAATAAAATTCTCCTTTTCTAAACAATGTCTCCCTATTTATCCTCATCCAATGCAATGTGCTCAAACAGATACGAAAGCACTTCATTGGTGAATTTCTTGGCACTGAGTGCAGCTGTGATGCTGCCGTCTTCCTCTACATCCTCTCTGATAACGTCTGCGTACATGATAACCGTTTCGGCTACTATGATCACATCCTTGTTCAGTAAGGACTTGTTTCCCTTCGGAAGCTTAACCGCTATCCCTAAGGGGCTTAGGTTTACTACGTCTGCGTAAATCTTTTCAAGAGTGTCGCAAACAACGATTACACTGTTTGCCTTGTAGTCGACTCTCGAAATCCGCCTTCTTTCTTCCATTTTTGAAAACCTCCCGTTTACACTAATTGTTCCGTAAGATAAGCTTCTGCTTTGACTATCTCATCGTTAATCGCTCTGATGGAAACCGGAACCTTCCTCGCTACTCCCATCGAACTGTACAAACTCTTTAAGTAATTCGCCCTCTCGTTCCTCTTTGAAATCCAAAGTCCGAAGCAAAGAAGAAGGATCGTAACCATTACCAAGGCAACCGCCGTTCCGTAATAATTCGTACCCGGAATACTTCCTGCCAAGGGTGTTTCCTCCTCTTCTATAACCACCAGGCTATATGAAGAAAGAAGAACCTTATCAATTAAGTTTGTAAACAATGATGAAAACATAAGCTTAACTTGCCTTTCTATAAATAAAGACTCTCCAAAATTTAAGAAAGGTTCATATTTTTAAAAAATATTTTTAATTCTGTGTTAATATATATCTAACGAGACATAAAAGTCAAGTTTTCTACCTATATATAGTATATTTCGGAGGTTCTTATGAAGGAACAGCTTAAACGATACAGAAAAATAAAGGCTATCGAGCTCATCGTCTTCCTGGTAATGGAAATAGTTTTTTTATGCATACTCATATCCAACAAGACCATGCGTTCAAGTATATTCATGGACAAATCGTTATTTATACTTTGCGCAATTGCCTATACCTCGATAGTATTCACTTTTGCTACACTGATATATGACTTTATAAAGCTTCGAAACCTAAGCTACAAAGAATAGATAAAGGTCTGAGATTAATGGAAGAATCACACGCAAGCCTTGCGGAATATGTGAGGAAAGCACAGGCAGGCGATTCGGATGCCTTTACCTACCTTTTTGTACAGACAAATGCAATGGTCATGAGATATTGCAGGACTTACCTTAAGGATGAAGCACTCGCCGAGGATGCCTTGCAGGAAACTTATCTTTCCGCATTCAGAAAAATAAACGATATAAAGGATCCCATGCTCTTTGTCGCATGGCTCAAACAGATAGCCTGTCACGTTTGCTATGACATGACTGCGAAATATCTGTCAAAGCAAAATGAGCTCACTGATGAAGTAATCTTAGAAACCGTAATGGATTCAAACGAATCGGTAAGTCCCGAGGAAAGCTATTTCTCAAAAGATGAAAAAAAACGCTTAAGAGAAGCCTTAGATAAGCTTCCTCCCAAAGAAAAAGAAATAATCATGTTAAGGTTCTACCGAGATTTAAAGATTGATGAAATAGCTTTAGCCGTTAATCTGAGCAAATCTACGGTCAAACGGGCTATACAGTCGGGAACCGAAAACCTTAAAAAGCTCATGGACGGTTAATTAAACGCAAGGATTTTGTATGAAGAAAGAAGATTTGGCAAGTCAGGAGAAAATGCTTTCCGAAATATTCAAGGAACTTAACAAGGCTCCCGGAAAGTCAAGCATAAAAGAGATAAAGAAAGAAGCACGGAAGAGATTTTTTAAAGATAACTTCCTTATTATGATTACCGCAGTTGCAATGGTTGTGACTTTGGTGCTTCCCTTTCTTTTTCCGCACAGTCATTCCGTGGTGTCCGTTGATTCCATGGAGAGAAAATTAAGTATCGCTTCCTCGGAGATGACGGAAGATTCCTTTAAAATTTCTTTTTCCGGTGCGGAAATCGACACGGATTCTTCGTATATGCTCGGAGATGATAATAGTTGTATATCTCCTTCATATTATAATAAAGAGACGAACACTATTGAATTTCCGTACGATTTTAAAGAGTACAATATTTACATTTACGATATATACGGGCGCAGCATTCATCTGTTGCTGACACCCTTAAACCAGAGGTCATAATGGCGAAAAGAAGGCTTTTACTTCTCATAGCTTCATTAAGTTTACTTACAGCCTGCGGAGGCACTTCGGAGGGCTTGGTAAGTGTGCCGTCAAGCACTGATACTTCGACCACGACGATAGAGACAGACAGTACGACCCTTTCGGATACGGAAGTCAAAGAAAAGCGCGACAATACGCCTTTATGCCTTGAACCCACGGCTCCCGGTACCTTAACAACCGGCAATGAATATGCAACGGTTGATTATTCCAATGCGACCGAAGGCTATATAATGGTTGATTATCTCGGAAGCGTATCGAAGGTCAAGCTTCAGCTGACGGGTCCCAACAGTGTCACCTACACCTATGACCTTACAAACGGCTATGCCGCCTTTCCTCTGACGAGTGGTGACGGTGACTACACCGTAAGCGTCTGTGAAAATATCGAGGGCACGAAGTATGCGCTCTCCTTTACCACGACACTTTCTTTTTCCGGAATTTCCGAATTCGGACCCTACCTCTATCCGAACCGGTACGTGAATTTCAACAGTTCCTTAAAGACGATAGAAAAGGCTAAAGAACTTGCGGACAACTGCTACTCGGACCTTGATGTCGTTTCCAACGTCTACAACTACGTGATTGACAATATTACCTACGACTACGATAAAGCAAACTCCGTTAAATCCGGATACATTTCCTCGGTCGATGAAATACTTGAAAGCGGGACGGGCATCTGTCTCGACTATTCATGCGTCATGACGAGCATGCTAAGGAGCGAGCGAATTCCGACGCGGCTTGAGGTCGGATACGTCGGAGAGGACATGCTGTATCACGCCTGGATAAGCGTTTACCTTAAGGATGTCGGATGGGTAAACGGTATCATCCAGTTTAACGGCTACGAATGGTCCTTGATGGACCCGACCTTCGGAGCCAGCACCTCCGATGAGACCTTGAAAGAGTACATCGGCACGGGCGACAATTACTCTGTTAAATATGTTTACTGATAAAGGGGACTATTATGAAAAGTCAAAGAAAACTCACTTCCGAAGAACTCTCTTCTTTCTTTACGCAGACGGCTATCCTGCTTCATGCGGGCATCACGCCGGTTGAAAGCATGCGAATACTTTTGTCGGATACGACCGACGCCTCTTCAAAAGAGCTGCTTCAGGAAATAATAGACTCTATAAATAAAGGAAATTCCTTTGCCGAAAGTCTAAATGAAACTGGGGTGTTCCCGGTCTACGTATTTAATACGGTAAAGCTTGGCGAGGAAGCAGGTCTTATCGATGAGGTAATGCAGTCGCTTGCAAACTATTATGAGCGTGAGAGCCAGATTGCGGACAGTGTAAAGAGTGCCGTCACCTACCCCTTGGTGATGATTGTCATGATGCTTGCCGTTATCATCGTACTCATCACAAAGGTGCTTCCGATATTCAATCAGGTATTCGTGCAGTTGGGTTCCGAAATGACGGGCTTTGCCGCTTCCCTTATGAGGGTCGGAACTACGCTCAATTCCTATTCGCTTGTATTCATCATAATACTCGCGGTAATCGTGCTGCTTTCCCTCTTCTTTGCAAAGACGGAAGTCGGACGCACATCATTTAAAAAGATTATAAATAAGCTTCATATTTTCAAAAACTTTTATGCCGGCATTGCTGCAGGCCGTTTCGCCTCCGGTATGGCAATTTCGCTATCCTCCGGTCTTGATACCTTCGGAAGCCTTGATATGGTTTCCTCCCTTGTCGAGCACAAAGAAACCGAAGAGAAGATCAACATCTGTAAACAGGAAATTCAGAAGGGGACCGATTTCTCCGAAGCACTTAAAGACGCACAAATTTTCTCAAACGTAGACAACCGTATGGTTGCGGTCGGTTTTAAGTCCGGTAACGTAGAGGAAATTATGAACAGAATAGCAAATGAGTACGAGCAAAAAACCGAGAAGAAGCTCTATGCCATCATTTCCGTTATTGAGCCGACACTCGTTATTATTCTTTCACTGATAGTCGGGCTGATACTGTTATCGGTAATCATGCCTCTTATGGGAGTTATGTCAACAATCGGTTAGGAGCATAAATGACACGTTTTTCAAAGTTTAAAAACAGCATAACCGGCTTTCATCTGTCAGTGCTCATATTTATTGTGTTGTTTTTCTTTTTCCTGCGGATGATTTCGGGGATTTCAAGCGACACACTTGAACGCGAGGAAGAAAGCTTAAAGACCGCCCTTAACCGTGCAATAGTCTCCTGCTACTGCATCGAGGGAACCTATCCTCCGAGCCTTGACTACATAGAGGAGCACTATGGGCTCATTTACGATAGCGAAACGTTCTTCGTAGACTACACTCCCATCGGTTCGAACATCTATCCCGATGTTACGATTTTGAGAAGGGAGGGTGAATGATGCATAAGGACAGCAAACGACACACCATCGACGTCCTGTTCGTAATAACCCTCTTTGCCGTCTTTGCGATGTCGATTATGACGCTTACGGGTATAGGGGCTTCCGTTTACGAAAAGATTCAGGCTTCAATGAGCGAGAATTACGACTCAAGAACCGCGTTTTCGTACATCAGCAATAAACTCCGCCAGAGCGACACAAACGGAAATATAAGCCTCGGAAACTACGGAGGGATAAATGCCGTCATTATTTCCGAAGAAATCGACAATGTGACATACAACACTTACCTGTACTGCTACGACGGGTATTTAAAGGAGCTTTTCACACGCGCCGGTCAGGAGTTTGACCTTGAGTACGGCACGAATATCCTGGAGCTTGATTCATTTGACGCTTCATACGAAACCGACACGCTTATAAGGTTTGAGCTAACACCCAAAGATGGGGATAAAGAAACCGTTTTTGTACATATTTCATCACTTGATTAAAGAGGTAAGACCTTGCGTAAATCCAAAAGTGCTTTGTTCCTGATGGAATTAATAATCATAATTTTCTTTTTTGCCCTGACAAGTGCGGTATGCCTGCGCGTCTTCGTGACAGCGCATATAAAGGCGTCGGAGACTAAGGGTCTTAACTATGCCATTCTTTGGGCAGACAATGCCTTTGAGTGCTTCAGGGAATATAAGGACGACACAGAAATGGTTGAGCATACTCTTGCGAATGCCTTTACGCTTACGGATTACAGCTATGAACTTTCTTTTTCCGAGGATGACGACTTTGTGTATATGGACTATTCCTTTTATGAGGAAGACGACCATACTTTAATTTACAGCTACACCTTTAAACAGCATATTTTAAAGGAGAGCGAAGAATGAGTAAAAAGAAACGCGAATTTACCTTAAATATCGGGATTTCATCGATCCTATTCATCTTCATAATCTTAGCCCTGGTATCCTTTGCAACGCTTTCTCTTTCAAGTGCGATGAGTGACTACAAGCTGACTTCAAGGCTTATATCGAATTCGGAGAGCTACTATGCGGCTTGCGAGGAAGCGGAAGAAGCCTTAAGTGACTGTGATGAGACGCTTTCGACATTGTATGCGACAGGGATTTCAAGAGCGGGATATTATGAGAAGGTAGGCAAAAAGAAAACCTTTACGATTCCGGTGACGGATATTCAGACCCTTAATATTGAGATAAAGATTCTTTATCCGGAGGAAGCAGGTGAGAATTTTTACGAGATTACATCATTCAATGTACTCACCACCGGCGAGCTTGAATATGATGACGGGCTGAATGTGTACAAGTAGTTGAAATGCAGGGAAAAATGTGTTACATTTGCTTTGAAAAGAGGTGTCACCGATAGACGGTTGACCCGATAATGTTTTTGGCTGAAATGGCCGCTCAACTTATCAGGATGGGGCGGCTATTTCTGCGTCTTATTAATATCTTTACCTAAAGAATATCCCATTCCAAAGCAAGTTAAGCCAAAGCTTACAATTGCTATAAAGTCAAAAATACTCATAGGCTCAGCCCTCCCTTCATGTAATTCCCTTTCGGGTTTCTATGTGATCGGAGGGTCACAGTCCCTCCGCAGAGGGTCGACCGCCTACCGTTATGGTGGCACCCAAGTAAAGTCTAACATATGTTCGACAAAAATAAAAGAGTTTCGCTTGCGAAACTCTCACGCCGTCCTCGCCCTCTCCGTCCTCGCTTCGCTCGGCCACCTCTCCCAAAGGGAGAGGCAAGTATTAGGTGCAGCCTCTTGGCTCTCCCATGCGGAGCAATTTCCTATATAGCAATAAAACCCCGGAAATCAATTTCCGGGGTTAATTTTTTTATATTTTATTCTTCTGAATCATCCGCCTCGGCAGTTTCTTCTTCGTAAACTACCTCTTCGGGAAGGACTTCACTTAAGTCTTCATCCTTGGGTTCCGTAGCAGGCTCAGCGCCTTCTTCGGCCATGGCATCCTGCATTGCCTTCATCATTTCCTCATATCTGTTGTCAGATGAGAGCTCAACGTCACGGTAACGCTTCATACCGGTACCTGCGGGAATCAACTTACCTAAGATGACATTTTCCTTAAGTCCGATAAGCGGATCAACCTTACCCTTGATGGCTGCCTCGGTAAGAACCTTGGTAGTCTCCTGGAAGGAAGCGGCTGACAGGAAGGAATTTGTAGCAAGAGCGGACTTGGTGATACCAAGGATTACTCTTGTACCTTCTGCAGGGTTCTTGCCTTCTTTTTCAAGTGCTTCGTTGATGTCTTCAAAATCAAGGATATCCATCATGGTGCCGGGAAGGATATCTGAGTCTCCGCCGTCTTCGACTCTTACCTTCTTGAGCATCTGACGTACGATGACTTCGATATGCTTGTCGTTGATATCAACACCCTGAAGTCTGTATACACGCTGAACTTCTCTTAAGAGATAATCCTGAACTGCTCCGATACCCTTGATCTTTAAGAGATCGTGAGGGTTAACGGAACCTTCGGTAAGCTCATCGCCTGCTTCAAGTACCTGTCCGTCCGTTACCTTGATACGTGAGCCGTAAGGAATTAAGTAACCCTTGCTCTCGGAGGTCTCGGGATTGGTAATGAAGACTTCACGCTTCTTCTTGGTGTCCTTTATCTCGCATACGCCGCCGAACTCCGCAATGATTGCAAGTCCCTTGGGCTTTCTTGCTTCGAACAATTCCTCTACACGGGGAAGACCCTGTGTGATATCGCCGCCGGCAACACCACCGGTATGGAAGGTTCTCATCGTAAGCTGTGTACCGGGTTCACCGATTGACTGAGCTGCGATAATACCAACTGCTTCGCCGACCTGAACTGCTTCGCCGGTTGCCATGTTTGCACCATAACACTTTGCACAGATACCTGTGTGTGAACGACAGCAAAGAATGTTTCTAACCTTTATACGAGCATTAACGTTTAAATTGCCTTCTTCATCTACGATAGGATTTCCGTTAACATCAATACCGGACTTCATAATCTTAGCCGCACGGCTGGGATTAATCATGTGGTTCTTCTTAACGATTAAGTTGCCATCCTTGTCGTAAATATCGTTGCAGGAATACCTGCCCTGAATTCTGTCCTTTAAGCCTTCAATGGTTTCCTTTCCGTCCATGAATGCGTATACATCCATTCCGGGGATTTCATCTCTGCCTTCGGAACAGTCAATTTCACGAATGATAAGTTCCTGTGATACGTCAACCATTCGACGGGTTAAGTAACCGGAGTCTGCTGTTCTGATAGCCGTATCGGAAAGTCCCTTACGGGCACCGTGAGCTGACATGAAGTATTCAAGTACGTCAAGACCTTCACGGAAGTTTGACTTAATGGGAAGCTCAATGGTACGTCCGGTTGTATCGGCCATAAGTCCACGCATACCGGCAAGCTGCTTTATCTGCTGGTTTGAACCACGGGCACCCGAGTCAGCCATCATGAAGATGTTGTTGTATTTATCAAGACCCGAAAGAAGGTCATCCGTAAGCTTTTTATCTGCCTGAGTCCAGGTTTCAACGACTGCACGGTATCTTTCTTCTTCCGTAACAAGACCACGTCTGTAGTTCTTTGCAATCTTGTCAATGGTCTGCTGTGCATCCTCAAGAATCTGAGGCTTGGAAGCAGGAACCGTCATATCGGATACGGAAACGGTCATAGCCGCACGTGTCGAATACTTGTAACCCGTAGCCTTGATAAGGTCAAGTGTTTCGGCGGTAACTGATGCACCGTGAACATTGATAACCTTTTCAAGAATCTGCTTTAACTGCTTTCTTCCTACATGGAAATCAACTTCCGGAAGAAGAGCATTTTCTTTCTTTGTACGATCTACATAGCCCAAATCCTGAGGAAGTATCTCATTGAAGAGAAGACGTCCCAAAGTGGTCTCTATGATACCTTCAACGGTTTCGCCTTCAAAGCTTGCGCTTCTTCTTACATAGATAGGCTGATGAAGGGTGATCTCCCTATTTTCATAAGCAAGTAAAGCTTCGTTGGTAGAATTGAAGTATCTGCCAAGCATATCAATCAGACGGCAGGTAACGATACGATTTCTCTCGGGATCGACATTAACCTTGATGATTGAATTGATATCAAGACCGTTGCCTAAGTCCTTAACCGCTGCCTTTGCGTCGTCAATTGAAGCAAATTCCTTTACAACCTTGCTCTCGATTTCGCTGTCCTTTGAAAGGTCAACCCATCTCTTCATGGTCAGGTAGTAAATACCGAGAACCATATCCTGAGAAGGAACGGCAACGGGGCCACCGTCCGAAGGCTTCAAGAGGTTATTGGGAGAAAGAAGCAGGAATCTGCATTCTGCCTGTGCCTCCTGGCTCAAAGGAAGGTGCACTGCCATCTGGTCACCGTCGAAGTCGGCGTTGAAGGCTGTACATACAAGGGGATGAAGCTTAATAGCCTTACCTTCTACAAGGATGGGCTCGAAAGCCTGAATACCCAGTCTGTGAAGTGTAGGAGCACGGTTAAGCATAACGGGATGCTCCTTGATAACGTCTTCCAAAATATCCCAAACCTGAGAATCAAGTCTTTCAACAAGCTTCTTTGCATTCTTAATATTCTGTGAGATGCCGCGTCCTACAAGTTCCTTCATTACGAAGGGCTTGAAAAGTTCGATAGCCATCTCCTTGGGAAGACCGCACTGGTAAATCTTAAGTTCGGGACCTACTACGATAACGGAACGTCCGGAGTAGTCTACACGCTTACCTAAGAGGTTCTGACGGAAACGTCCGCCCTTACCTTTAAGCATATCGGAAAGTGACTTTAATGCTCTGTTGCCGGGACCGGTTACGGGACGTCCGCGTCTGCCGTTATCGATAAGGGCATCAACGGCTTCCTGAAGCATTCTCTTTTCGTTCCTGACGATGATGTCGGGAGCGCCGAGCTGTAAAAGTCTTGCCAAACGATTGTTTCTGTTGATAATACGTCTGTAAAGATCGTTTAAATCCGAAGTTGCAAAACGTCCGCCGTCAAGCTGAACCATAGGACGTAAATCCGGAGGAATAACCGGGATAACGTCAAGAATCATCCATTCGGGCTTATTGCCGGACTCTCTGAAGGATTCAACGACCTCAAGTCTCTTGATGATACGTGCTCTCTTCTGTCCGGTTGAGCTTTCAAGCTCCTCACGAAGTTCTTTTGACTCTGCCTCAACATCAATAGCCTGCAAAAGCTCCTTGATGGACTCGGCACCCATTCCCGCACGGAAATGCATGCCTGCTTCTTTGGCTTCCGTATACTCTCTTTCGGAAATAACCTGCTTGTAAGCAAAGTTCGAATCTCCGGGATCGAGTACTATATGTGAAGCAAAGTACAATACCTTTTCAAGTGTCCTGGGAGAAAGGTCAAGGATAAGACCCATTCTCGAAGGAATGCCTTTAAAATACCAAATATGCGAAACCGGTGCTGCAAGTTCGATACGTCCCATACGCTCTCTACGAACGTTTGACTTGGTAACTTCAACGCCGCAGCGGTCGCAGATAATACCTTTGAAGCGAATCTTTTTGTACTTACCGCAATGACATTCCCAGTCCTTGCTGGGTCCGAAGATTCTTTCACAGAACAAGCCGTCCTTTTCGGGCTTTAAGGTTCTGTAGTTGATGGTCTCGGGCTTTGTAACGATACCAAATTCCGGATCATCTCCACGTCTGGACCACTCCCTGATCTTCTCAGGGGATGCTAAACCGATCTGAATTTTATCAAATGTCATCGGCTGATATGTATCATTCTTTATTTCAGACATTTATGGCGCTCCTTTACAATTCTTTTTCTGGGTTTACTTTACTCATCGAAGTCTTCGGAAAATTCTTCTGCTTCCTCAGATTCGTCGTAATCATCCGAATCAACCAACTCTCCGTCCTTAAACTCCTGAGCAGTGAAGCCGCCTGCTGCTGCAAACCCTTCGCTTTCGTAGGTGCGGTTTCTTCTATTGTCACCCTCAAGCTCAACACTTGAGAAGCTTGTGTTTCCGTATTCGGAAGCCTCGGTTAAGGTAACCTCGGTGTTATCGTCTCTTAATACCTTGATATCAAGTCCGAGTGACTGAAGTTCCTTCAACAATACCTTGAAGGATTCGGGTATGCCGGGCTTAGGAATGTTCTCACCCTTGATGATTGCCTCGTAGGTCTTTACACGGCCGACTACATCGTCGGACTTAACCGTAAGGATTTCCTGAAGGGTATATGCTGCACCGTAAGCTTCGAGTGCCCAAACTTCCATTTCTCCGAAACGCTGTCCGCCGAACTGTGCCTTACCGCCGAGAGGCTGCTGGGTAACCAATGAGTAAGGGCCTGTTGAACGAGCATGAATCTTATCGTCTACAAGGTGATGGAGCTTCAAGTAATGCATGTGTCCTATTGTGGTAGGACCGTCAAACAATTCACCGGTACGACCGTCACGAAGCTGAACCTTACCGTCTCTCGAAATCGGAACACCCTTCCAAACCGCTCTGTGAGCTCTGTTTTCTGAAAGGTAATCGTATACTTCGGGAAGAAGTTCATCCTTGTGAAGGCTTTCAAATGTAGGTGCCTTTTTATCAAATTTTTCGCCCTTGGACTCAGCCTCGGCCTTAGCCTCCGCCTCATCGAAAGGAAGATTTACATAATCGTTTGCAAGCTCAAGGGAATCACCGATATCCTTTTCGTTTGCACCGTCAAATACGGGAGTTGCAATGTTGAAGCCCAATGCCTTTGCAGCAAGTGAAAGGTGGATTTCAAGCACCTGACCTATATTCATACGTGAAGGTACGCCCAAGGGGTTAAGTACGATATCAAGCGGACGACCGTTGGGAAGATAAGGCATATCTTCAACCGGAAGTACCCTTGAAACGACACCCTTGTTACCGTGACGTCCGGCCATCTTGTCGCCGACGGAAATCTTACGCTTCTGAGCTATATAAACTCTGACGGATTCGTTTACCCCGGGTGAAAGCTCATCGCCATTCTCGCGGGTAAATACCTTTGCGTCTACAACGATTCCGTATTCGCCGTGCGGTACCTTTAAGGAAGTATCTCTGACTTCACGTGCTTTTTCACCGAAGATTGCTCTTAAAAGCTTTTCCTCCGAAGTAAGCTCGGTCTCTCCCTTGGGAGTAACCTTTCCGACAAGAATATCGCCGGCTCTTACCTCTGCACCGATTCTGATGATTCCGCGCTCGTCAAGGTCCTTTAAGGCATCCTCACCGACACCGGGAACATCACGGGTAATTTCTTCGGGTCCTAACTTTGTATCTCTGCTTTCCGCTTCATATTCTTCAATATGAATGGAAGTATAAACATCATCCTGAACAAGACGCTCCGACAGTAAAACGGCGTCTTCGTAGTTGTAGCCTTCCCAAGTCATAAAACCGATAAGAGGGTTCTTTCCGAGTGCAAGCTCACCGCCGGAAGTAGAAGGTCCGTCAGCGATTACCTCACCCTTTTCAACTCTTTCGCCCTTATTTACGATAGGCTTCTGGTTGTAGCAGTTTGACTGGTTGGAACGTTCAAACTTGGTAAGCTTGTATTCCTTCTTTTCACCATTGTCCTGGTCGATAATGATGAGGTTTGAAGAAACATAGCTTACAACGCCGGATTCCTTGGCAACAACGCAGACACCCGAGTCAACGGCTGCCTTAGGTTCCATACCGGTACCTACTGCGGGAGCTTCGGTCATCATAAGCGGAACTGCCTGACGCTGCATGTTTGATCCCATGAGGGCACGGTTTGCGTCGTCGTTCTGCAGGAAAGGAATAAGTGCGGTAGCTACCGAGAATACCATTCTCGGCGACACATCCATGAAGTCGAACATCGTGGTGGGATATTCCTGTGTTTCCTCTCTGTAACGACCCGAAACGGTCTTCTTTACGAAGGTTCCGTCAGGATTTAAGGCTACGTTTGCCTGTGCTACGTGGTAATTGTCTTCTTCGTCCGCAGTCATATATACAACTTCATCGGTAACCCTGGGATTTAAAGGATCGGACTTGTCGACCTTTCTGTAGGGTGCTTCGATAAAGCCATAAGTATTGATGCGTGCATAAGATGCAAGCGAGTTAATAAGACCGATGTTGGGACCTTCGGGAGTTTCGATAGGACACATACGGCCATAGTGTGTATAGTGGACATCTCGAACCTCGAAGGATGCTCTTTCACGTGAAAGACCGCCGGGACCGAGTGCCGATAAACGTCTCTTGTGAGTAAGCTCACCGAGAGGGTTGTTCTGATCCATGAACTGTGAAAGCTGTGAAGAACCGAAGAATTCTTTAACAGCTGCCTGTACGGGCTTGATATTAATGAGTACCTGAGGAGTAACTTCCTCGGTATCATGAGTCTGCATACGCTCACGTACAACTCTTTCAAGTCTTGAAAGACCTATACGATACTGGTTCTGTAAGAGTTCGCCGACAGCACGGATACGTCTGTTTCCGAGGTGATCGATATCGTCGTCGTTGCCGATACCATACTCAAGATGCATATTGTAGTTGATGGAAGCAAAGATATCCTCAACCGTGATGTGCTTGGGAACAAGCTCATGCATATTTCTCTTGATGGCATCAAAAAGCTCATCCGGCTTGTCCGAATACTCATCCAAGATTCCCTTAAGTACAGGATAATAAACAGCTTCGGTAATGCCGAGTTCCTTGGGATCGCAGTCTACGAATGCCGTGATGTCAACCATAAGGTTAGAAAGAACACGCTCCGCACTCTTTTCCTCTGTCTGAATCATTACATAGGGAACAGCTGAGTTCTGAATCGCATTTGCAAGCTCCAGAGTAACCTTGGTGCCTTTCTCCGCGATAATCTCACCTGTTGTGGGGGCGATAACATCTTCTGCCAGAATCATATTGCGGATACGATTCTTGAAATGAAGCTTCTTATTGAATTTATATCTGCCTACGCGGGCCAAATCATAACGCTTGGGGTCGAAGAACATTCCCTCAATAAGACTCTTTGCGTTCTCTTCGGAAAGAGGTTCGCCGGGACGAATCTTCTTGTATAACTCAAGTAAACCTTCTCTATAGTTAGTGGAGGTGTCCTTTGCAAAAGAAGCTGTGAGCTTTTCTTCCTCACCGAATACTTCGGTAATCTCTTCGTTGGTACCAAGTCCCAATGCACGAAGTAAAACCGTAACGGGAACCTTACGGGTCCTGTCTACGCGCACGTAAAAGACATCGTTTGAGTCTGTTTCATACTCAAGCCATGCACCTCTGTTGGGGATAACGGTTGCATTGTACAAACGCTTACCGATCTTGTCGTGCTGAATATCGTAATAGATACCGGGGGAACGAACCATCTGGCTGACGATTACACGTTCAGCACCGTTGATTACGAATGTTCCGGTCTCCGTCATCAAAGGAAGGTCACCCATGAAGATATCATGCTCGATGATAGCTCCGGTTTCCTTATTGCAAAGACGTACCTTGACCTTTAAGGGAGCCGCATATGTGGCATCTCTTTCCTTGCACTTCTCGATCGTATACTTGGCATCTTCCCTGCAAAGCTCTGAATCAACGAATTCAAGGCTTAAACGTCCGCCGAAGTCTTCGATAGGAGAAATGTCGTCAAATACCTCTTTAAGTCCGTCCTTAAGGAACCATTCATAGGAATCCTTCTGGACTTCAATAAGGTTGGGCATTTCCAAAACTTCTTTTTGTCGTGAATAACTCATACGTATGTTTCTGCCTGCGGCTACCTTACGTATTCTGTTTTTTTCCATAGACACTCACCCCGTTCTTATGAATTAACCGCTTTTTTTAATGCTAAAAAAGGGTACAAAAAACCAATTCACTCCACAATAGAGCAACCTACATTCTATAACAATCGTTTTTCGGAGTCAAGGGGGAAATTTGAGAAATTTTTGAAATTCAATATACAAGAGCATCAAAACGCGTTCCGCAAGCGGAACGCGTTTTATACATACTTTGCAATTGTTTCATAAAGAAGCTTCGGTTCAATGGGCTTTGAAAGGTGCTCGTTTAAGCCTGCATCCAAGGAAGCCTGAACATCCTTTGAAAATGCATTTGCGGTGAGTGCAATAATCGGAATCGTCTTTGCGTCTTCCCTTTCCATTGCGCGTATTCGCTTCGTAGCCGTAAGTCCGCTCATAACAGGCATTCTGATATCCATGAGGATGATGTCGTAGTACCCCGGCTCATGCATTGTAAAGGCTTCGAGAGCTTTTTCGCCGTTCACCGCCGTCTCGGGAATCATTCCCTTCTTTTCAAGGATTGCCACTCCGATTTCGCGGTTTATATCATTGTCTTCGGCAAGAAGTACTCTGAGGCCCGATAAATCTTTTTCGGAAAGATTATTGTTTTCTTTTTCCTTGAGACCGCAGACCTCTACATTTAAGCTAACCCTAAAGGTCGTGCCCTTGCCCTGTTCGCTCTTTACGGAAATCTTTCCGCCCATCTTTTCCACAATACCTTTGACAATCGGAAGTCCGAGTCCGGTACCCGAAAGATGTGAATCGACTTCGGTTGATTCCTGCATAAAGGGTTCAAACATGTGCTTCTGGAACTCTTCGCTCATGCCGATTCCGTCGTCTTTAACGGAAAAAGAAAGCTTTGCGATATTACCTACGCGTTCCCTTTCACGGTAGGCAAAGACTATGTGTCCGCCCTTTTTCGTATACTTAACCGCATTGGACAGAAGATTTATGAAAATCTGAGTAATTCGCAGTGGATCGGTCAAAATGCAATAATCGTTCGGAATGCTCGACCTGATTTCAAAATCAAGTCCCTTTTGCATGCACATGGGACCTATCATCGTATCGATTGCTTCCCAGAACTCACCAAATGAGTACTCCACCTGATTTAATGCAAACTTGTCCTGCTCAATCCTCGAAATATCGAGGACATCGTTTATGAGCTGAAGGAGGAAATGTCCCGAGTAGTTAACCTTACTGATATAATCGCGCATTACATCCGGGTTGTTCACTTCATCAAGCATCAGGCCCGAAAGTCCGAGAATTGCATTCATGGGCGTTCGCATCTCATGGCTCATTCGTGTCATGAACTCGCTTCTTGCATTTACCGCAGCCTCACGTTCCTTTAAAGCCTTATCAAGCCTTGCCTTTGCGCGGCTCTCGTTCTTAAATGCTTCGGTAACGTCCTGCTTTACTATGTAAATATAGTTCCGTCCGTTGTCGAGGAAAGAACATTTATAGAATTTCTTTAAGTCCTCGCCGCCTTTTCCTTTTTCATTGATCAGGAAATCATATCTGTACTGCTCGGCAAGAATATCCTTCATATAAGGAAGTCTTGTAAGCATCTCGGCGCGTTTTTTGTCATGGCCGTAGGCATGCGCCAGGATATTTTTTTCAACCTCTTCCTCGTAGGAAGGGTTGAAACGTCCTCTTATCTGATCGGAGGCATCGAACACGAGCGTTCCGTAATTCTTGGTTTCGATGCACATTACAAAGTCGTAGTTCTGCTCGAGTGCTCTCTTTAAAACCGAAATCAGGATTCTGTCCTCAGTGATGTCCTCGGCCGTGATGAGTGCAAGCATTTCGCCCGTCGCGGGATGCATCTTCACAAGACACCCCATGTCAAGCCAGTACTTGTAGCCTTCGTCAAATACGAAGCCGCCCACAACCTGTGGTGCACGCTTTACTCCCTGATTGTACAAAGAAATCATGGCATCAGGGTTAAGTAACTTACCCATTTCGCGTCTGGTACGCGGATCAAGCGATGCATCGAGTATCATGTTTCTGACCGTGTCCCACTCCATTCCCTCTGAAATAGGGAACAGGCTGTTTCCGCTCACATGGCTTATCCTGTTTCTCGTAATATTAACTATAAAAGAAAATTCCTTTCGGCTTCTTTTAAAACTTCCCGTCAGAATCCCGTAACGGTCTCCGACCTTTAAGTCCTTTATGGAATCAACTTCCGAATCCTTCTCTTCAAAAAGAAAGATTTCATCGTCGGTGCATTTGAACCTTACATAAAGAAGCCTTGCTATTATGATTGAAAGCGCAATCAGCATAATATGCCCGACTACGAACAGATACTTGTATCTTTCATCGGTAAACAATTGAAGCACCAGGCTGAAAAAGATGAGCGCAGTAAAGAGTACTATACAGAACTGCAGTCCGTAAGTACCCTTTTTTGATATCTGCTTTTTCAAAGCCTCAGTGCTTCTTTTTACCATATATTCCTTTACTGTTTTTTTACGAAACGGATGTTCTTTATCTCCATTCCGTCCTGGCCGAACAAAATTCCAAGGTAAAGATTGATGCTCAGTGATGACTCAAGGTCAAGCTCCTCCACAGTGAATTCATTGTCGGTTCCCTTTTTGGAAATGATCTTTTTGGGAATACCGTTTATGCTTAGGGTCATCGGAATCTGAGCATTAAGTGAACCCTTTGCACGCACCTCAAAGCGCATTGCAAATTTCTTTTTCTCGGTAAAGCTTATGAAGAGACGGTTAAGAACGCCCTTGTGTGTGTCGATAAGGCTTTCGTCAACCGTTGTGCCTTCGCTCGCAACTACCGTAAATTCATTAATCTTTTCAACGGACTCATCCTTGGGAGCATTCAAGACCTCCCATTCCTCGGTTTCGCCGCAGGCTCTTGCAAAGGCCCTCGTCTTCATAGCTGCGGTCAGAATATGGCGCACGTTTCTCTGAAGCTCGGCTCTTGTGTAAATGCCGTTCTTTAAGCCTTCCTCCGAATCGTCGTCATTGTCGTTTCTGACTACGTCCGAGGTGACCATGTAAATATCGTTTCCGCCCCTTATCATGAAAGAGGTCTTCTTGCGGTTTGCCTCTCCGCCTTCTTCGGCGATGGTGGTCCACCAGTCGGTTTCAAGAAGGCCGTCATATTTCCAGTCATCCCTTACGACCATGATATTCTGCTCGAAACTTGCGGAAGTATGAGTTCCGTTTAAGATGCCGTACGAGGTCATGATATTGTAAGCCTTGCCCTCTTTAACCGCAATCTCAAATCCCTTTAGGTAAATTTCACGAAGCGCTCTCTTGGAAATGACGCTGTTGCTTTCGTTTCTGCCTACTTCCTGATTGTTGCAGGAGAAATGCTTGACAGTGCCGGTTACCTTGCTCTTATGAAATCCCTTAAGCTCGGCCGCAGCCATCTTACCTGTCAAAATTGGGTCTTCGCTGAAGTACTCGAAGTTGCGTCCGTTCAAAGGACTTCTGTGAATGTTCATGCCCGGTCCCAGGAGCGAATCAACCTTGTTCATGCGCATTTCTTTGCCCATGTATTCATAAAAGTCGCTTACCAAATCTTTATCAAAGGAGCAGGCAAGGCACACACCGTTAGGTCCCTGAAAGGCCTTCGTGCCCACGTCAAGGCGCATGCCGCTCGGTCCGTCCGAACAGCATACCGAAGGGATACCATAGGAAATCAGTTCATCCGTCACGCCCGCAAAGGCTGCTGCCGTACCGGGTGTTACCTTGGGAGAGCACATTCCCTCACCCCTTGTCATATGTATCATATCGATATCGGAAAGTCCGCCTATGAAGGTGTCCATATCGATTTTGCCGTCTCTTACATCTTTAAGAGTGTAACTCTGCTTTCCTGCATAGGGAATTTCCTTAAGTTTCTTTCTCTCTTCGGATATCCAATGCTCGGTATTGTATTTACGAACAGGTACGGTTTCATACGAAACCTTTCCTTCAATGTTTACCATTCTTTCAAAAGATTCAGTCGGTGAGAGGGCATCGCTTGTAGTCTCGACCAAGACATTTTCGGAAAGAGCTATGGCACCCAATAAGGAAGCGAATCGCACGTCGCCGCCTTCGTACAGCTCATACATGCCTTCTTCGAGCACCCATGAGTTTTCAAAACCCGTAACGCCGGTATCGTCATAGGAAGAAAGTGCGTTAACGGAAAAAGAAATCGTTACTTCATCACTTTCACCCGGATTTAAAAGCTTACTCTTTTCAAAGTCGACAAGCTCCCTTAAAGGCTTTTTAAGTGCGCCATCGGGTTTCTTTACGTAAATTAAAACAGCATCCTTACCGGGCACGCTTCCGGTATTTGTAACAGTTACGCTGCATGTAACCGTCTCACCGTCAAAGCTGATGCCGCCCTCATGCTTAAAAGTCGTATAGGAAAGCCCGTATCCGAAAGGATAAAGAACCTTATCCTGATTGAAGGTTTCAAAATATCTGTAGCCTACGTAGATGTCCTCGACATAGACGTTCTTAAGTCTGTCTCCGAAGTTTCCGTGGCAGGGATAATCCGATATATCACAGGCAATCGTATCTGCCAGACGTCCCGAAGGATTGACCTTCCCGGTGAGCACATCGGCAGCTGCGTTTCCGCCTTCAATGCCGCCCTGCCATACATAAAGAACACCTGCGGGATTAAATTCCTTTACCCACTTCATGTCGATAATGTTGCCTGAATTTATCACTACGACAAGCTTTTCAAAGTGCTTTGAAAGAACCTCCAAAGCCTTTCTCTCATCGTCTCTCAAAAGGTAACTGCCGGGCTCATCCACATTATCCTTGTCCTCGCCTGCAAGTCTTCCGATTACAAAGACTGCAATGTCATTCTTCTTGGCATCACCGGCAATATCGCTTTCTTTAAGCTCCATTTCGACCTGGCTGAAGGGTTCGCCTGCCCAGCCTACCCCTCTGTCAAAAGGATGGTCCTTGAGCCATTCGGTGTAGCGTTTTTTAACGTCCTCATCTAAACAAACTCCGGCATTTTTAAGCCCGTCCGTAATGTTTACCGTGTAAGGCACATTAACCATGCCGCCCGATCCCGATCCGCTCTTGATATAGTCAAACTGCGTACGTCCGTAAAGGGCGACTTTTTCACCCTTGCCAATCGGCAAAGCTTCTTTATCATTCTTAATAAGAACGCAACCTTCGGCACCTGCTTTTCTTGCAAGCGACTTATATTCATCCCAGTCAAAAATCAGCTTTTTGTTCATGCGTCTCCCTCTTCGGATTCGGTGGTTTTCTTTTTCCTGAATACCAAAAGTTTAGAAAATACGTAATTTAAAATTGTGACAAATACTGCGGAAATAAGGGTCGTTACGTAAACGTTGATGTTGAGTAACGGTCCGCAAACCTCCGTTATGAGAAGGTCAAGAAAGAAAGTCGATAAACGCGAGCCCCAGAATTTAATGCATTCCGACCAAAAGGGCCCTTTTGATTTAAAAACAAACTTTCTGTTAAAAGGATATGCAAAAGCAACGCCCGAAACCCAGCTTACAATGCTCAAAACCATGGTCTCCATCGCGGTGGGAACCGTGGGGTTTCCGTACACTAAAAAGTTCCATAAGAATTTACATACCCAGGAGAAAATCGTGGTAGCCACACCGACTATCAGATAGACTATGATTTCCTCGTATTTTTTATAAAGCTCTTTAATTTTTTCCACTAATAATGCTCCTTAGCTCGTCACTTATTTAATGACAAGGTCTGACCAGGTATCCTGAGGGCAGATGCCGATATAGGTCTTTCCGGTATTTAATGTAATCTCTTCGCCATCGGAAAGTCTGTAGAACTTCGTAAGTGAAGCCTGATCTTCTTTTTCCCACTTAATGGGTACTGCATAGCCGTTTGTGCAATAGTAGCCAAAGTTCGTGGTGCCGATTCCCATGTACATCATGTAGCCTTCACCGTACTCGATAAGAGGAGTTGCATAAAGAATGACATTTTCAAACTCAAGGCCTCTCTCGTCATCGTAAAGAGCATCCGTGTACTCGTCGTCATACTCGGAATAAACGTAAACGCCCTTTTCTTTGTCATAGGTAAGGGTTGATTCATTGTGAGGGAAGTTGGGCTTTATAACGGAAGCTGAGATTGCATCTGTTTCATCTTCCAGAGAAAGTTCTTCGTCGGAGAAAGTAAAATGCTCTCCTTCATAGTAATCATTGTACTCAAGGTCATAGCCTGCATCTTCGATTCTCTCAAGGACGCTTGAATATGACTTGCCGGCGAACTCGCCCTTTCCGGTGTAGTGCTCATTGGTAGCATATTCTTCATAGAAGCTTGCTTTTCCTCTGTCGATACGAGCAAAGCCGCCGCTTAAATGGTTGGTGGCATTCTCATACGAAAGCCACTCATTGATGAAATAAGGGCCGCCGTCATGAAGCAAAATTGCATTGTATTCGCTGAACAGGTAGCAGTTGGTAGGACGTGTGCTTCTGATGTTTCCGATCTGCTCAACGTTCTGCCAATCCTTAAAGATACACATAAGACGTGTGATGCGTCCGTTAAGTGTGGAATTTACCATTTCGTAAACAATGTCCGCATCGGAAGTTCCGTAATGGGGAAGTGCGGTTTTTTCATTGTCTATCATGACAGCGATGGGACGCTGATCCTTGATATCATTTGAAATCCATTCGTTTGTAAGCTCGCTTCTGTAGGAGTTTTCGGGAATAACGTTTTCATCAGCCTCTTCCTTGGTCTCCTCGTCGTCAACAGTGATCGGCTCCTCGGAAATTACCAAAGCATCTTCCTTGATTGAAAGTGATGTCGACTCCGTTGTTTCCCCCGAACCGCATGCTGCAAGGGCAAGCGTCATAATAATCGCAAGCCCGCCGCTGATAAGTTTTTTCATGAAAAAATACCTCGTAGTTTTATTTGTGCGTAAGCACTCATCTATTCTACCTAAATTGGAATGAATATTCAACGCAAACTTGATTATTTCGGGTGCAAATTGTATCATTTGTTTAAGTAAATGCGGAGGCAAAAAGATGTCATCACTTACCAAGCAGGCCATAATCGACTGCACCATAAGTCTTGCAGAACAGAAGCCTATCAAGAAGATAACTGTAAACGACATAGTAAAGGGCTGCGGTATCACCCGAAATACCTTTTACTATTATTATCATGATATTTACGATGTATTGGATCAGATGCTGATTTCGCAGATAGAAGAACTGCGTGAAAAGAATGTCGGAAATTACGACAAATTTTTGTTTGATTTGATTGAACATGCATCCATGTACAAAAAACTCTGGAGAAACCTTTACAAGTCCATGGGACACGAAAATCTCCAGCACTACGTGCAAAAAAAAGTTCATTACCTCTTCAAAGAGGGTATTGAGAATCAAGTCGGTGAAGGCGCCCTAAGCGACACGGACATGGAAATCCTCTGTGCATTCTACGAGGAAGCTATCTTCGGAGTCCTTGCGCGCTGGCTCAGAGGCGACGCAACCATCAGCACCCGCGAAGAGCTCCACGACTTCACCGAAAGACTGAGAGTCCTCTTCAACGGAGTCTTGCCCTTGATGGTGTCGAATGCGAAAGAAAGTAAAGAAAAGTAAAACCAGGCTTCGATTCACCTATCTAATCTAAATCGCTCCGATTCACCAAAGGCTACGTGTTTTCAGACGTGCTGACCATTCCGGCGAGCCCATTAAACCAAAAATCGTGTTCGGGTACGGCCTCCACGATTTTTAGGTCTCACCTCCATAGCACTCAAAAGAAAACACGTCAGCCTTTGTGCAATCGGAGCTCTATTTTTTTTCTTTCCTCAGCGAGAACTTACTCTCCGTTCCGGCCTTCAATTTCTTAAAGTTCGGATAATGACGAACTATTACGAGTAAAGCAGAAACCAAACAGAGTATCCATACCCAGCAGCTGTCCGGCTTTAAAAAGAAAAGCGCTATCGGACAGGTAATGGAAGCTGTACAGGAGGCAACGGACATGTATTTCCAGATTGCAAGCACTATGAAGAATACGAGCATGGCGATGAGCGCCATTCTGTAATCCACAAACCACGTGGTCGCAAACCCTGCCATAAAAGCCTTCCCGCCTTTAAAGCCATACCATATCGGGAAGCAGTGTCCGAACATTGCAAAGAATCCCGAAAATGCGGCTCCGAATTGCCACATGTCATAAGTATTCTTAAGAATTACTGCCGAAATGCATACCGGAAGCGCAGCCTTTATGATGTCAAGAAGCATTACGCTCCATGATAAAGGATTGTTTCCGTAGACTCTCTTAAAGTTCGTAAATCCCGGATTCCCGCTTCCTTTTTCCCTGATGTCTTCATGATATACAAGCTTTGACATGATGATTGCGGGGTTTACTCCGCCTATCAGGTAGCTTACAACGGCAATTGCCAATAATATTAATATAAGCGTTAAAGTTTCGTTCATTTAAACTCCTATTCGGCTACGAGCAGGAACTGATATACGTCCTGTTTGCCGTCCGATTCAACCGCTTCGATGCAGGGGTTTATCGACTTTGCATAGCTTGCCAAAGCATTCGATACGCTCTCGTCACAATCCTTTCCTCTGATTACAAGGAGGATGTCATGATTTTTAAGATTCAGTCTGTCAACCGTTTCCTTTGCCGCATCAATCAGCTCTTTCTTTGAAGAAACAACTTCCTTTTTAAGAATTCCTATGTACTCGCCCTCTTTGATATCAATACCGTTAAGAGAAGCATCGCGTATACTCTTCGAAATTTCCGCTGTTTCAACGCCTTCCATGGAGGCCTTCATGGACTCTTCGATTTCCGCGGGTGAAAGTCCGTCCATATCGAGCATTCCGAGGATTGCGTAGGCATCGCCGATCGAATGGGTCGGAATTACGTGAACATTTGACTTATCGTATAAAGAAGCTGCCTGTGAGGCTGCCATAAGTATATTTCCGTTGTTTGGAAGCACGAAGATATCGTCGGCATTTACGCGGTCAAAGCTCTGGATAAAGTTCTCTGCGGAAGGATTCATGGTCTGTCCGCCGAAGATCACCTCATCAACACCCATGTTAATGAAGTCGTTCTTGATGCCCTCACCGTTTGCAACGACAACAATACCGAGCTTCGAACGCTTCTTGGGAGTTAAATCCTTGTCCGATTCGCTTGCGGCGCCTGTTTCAAGATTGTTGTGCTGAAGCATCATGTTTTCAATCTTGATGGTCAAAAACTCGCCGTACTGCTGGCAGAACTCAAGCACCTTGTAAGGTGTCATCGTGTGAACATGCATCTTGACAATGCTTCCGTCCTTTATGCAGACGATGGAATTTCCTATGCTCTGAAGGAAATCCCTGATAATGTTTACATCAAAGTTTTCATAATCGCACTTTGAGCTCTGAAGTCTGAGTAAGGTCTCTGTGCAGTATCCGAACTGAAGCTCCGATTCCGGTCCGAAAGCATCCAAGTCTAAAGAAACTGACTTTTTAGTTTCTTTTTCATCGAAAGCCACATCCGTTTCGTCGTACTCGCCTGTCAGATAGTTGGCCATACCCTCTGCAATGTACACAAGACCCGCTCCGCCCGAGTCAACAACGCCCGCCTCTTTCAATACATGAAGAAGATCCGGTGTTCTCTCAAGCGACTGTTTGGCGCTGTCCACGAAGTGTTCCATGAACTCGTCGGGCTCTTCGCATCCAGCCTCGCAGGCTCCGTTTGTAGCATCCTTTGCAACCGTGAGAATCGTGCCCTCGGTAGGTGTCATGACCGAATCATAGGCTCTCTTTACGCCTGACTTGAAGGCTTCTTCCAAAGCCTTCGTGTCTGCAAGGTCGAGTCCTTCAAAACCGTCCGCAATGCCTGCAAAGAACTGAGAAAGAATAACTCCCGAATTGCCTCTTGCATTAAGCAGCATTCCCTTTGCGACCTTTTCGGCAGCCTCGGAAATAGACTCCGTATCGTTGATCTCGACATCGGCTCCGCCGCGCAGAGTCATCATCATGTTGTCGCCGGTATCACCGTCTGGAATCGGGAATACATTCAAATCATTTACTTCGTTTACGAATCTTTTTAAGTGGCGGGCTCCTACGCCGATCATCTCGGCGTAAGCGCGTCCGTTAAGCTCATGTGCTATCATATTTGCCTCGTATTTTTATGCTTCTGCCCTGTAAGTTACTTCCTTACCGAATGCCCAAAGTCCGATTGCATCGGGTCCTATTGAAGCACCGATAATGGGTCCTATAACAATGGGAATGATTCCCTTACAATTAATCTTTTCTTTCACCATGTCAGATAAGGTCTTAATCTCTTCGTCGCTGCAGTCTGCATGTGCGAGGAAGATGAACTGTTCTTCGGGATTTTCAATTGCATCTGCCATGAGGTTTACCATCTCGGTAAAGGATCCCATTCTGCCCTTTGCCTTCTTGATAGGTGTCTGTGCGCCATCGGCATCT
The DNA here is from genome assembly GCA_963649755.1 of bacterium. Classification (GTDB taxonomy): domain Bacteria; phylum Bacillota; class Clostridia; order Lachnospirales; family Lachnospiraceae; genus UBA1258. The sequence continues at coordinate 34,034 of CAVJJQ010000001.1, forward strand.
GCCGTAAGAATAGGCTTAACACCCATAAGGTTTCCGAAGAATGCCTTTGAAGCGGTTACACGACCTGCTCTCTTTAAGAAATCAAGTGTGTGAACTGCGCAGAACTCGTTTACATTGTTTCTTTTTGCCTTGACGGTATCGACGATCTCGTCAAAGGACTTGCCTTCTCTGTTAAGCTTTGAAGCAAGAATGCCAAGCATTCCTTCACCGATGCAGGCGTTAAGTGCATCGATACACTCGATTCGTCTGTCGGGATAATCCTTCAAAATCTCACGTGCGGTTACAAAACCGGTGTTTACGGAACCGGACTGCTTTAAAGCGCAGCCGATGTAAATAATGTCCATACCCTGATCAAGGTATAAAGTAAAAATTCTCTTAAACTCTTCAACGGGAACCTGAGTCGTGGTAATCCTCTCGCCGTTTCTTAAGGCTCCGTAAAGTTCCTTGGGTGAGAAATACTCCCATCTTAAAGAAGCCTGAGTCTGTACTCCGTCACGAACGGTGTTCATGTGGGCATAATCAATATCATATTCATCAAGTAAGTCGCCGGTTAAATCGGCACAGGAATCAACAATTATCTTTATCATATTTTCCTCCGTATTGGGGCTTAACCCCGTTTTATACAGATTGCGGCACACTTTGCTTCACAATCTTACAGTCCGTATTGTATTTTTTTGTTTTTAAAGTCGTAAGATACAAAAAAAGGGTTTTGCACAAATTTTGTGCAAAACCTCGTTTTTGTACAACTATAAAAAAATAACACGATACAAATCACGTAGCATTTAACGATGACATGCTTAACTGCTCACTTTTACAGGCAGCAATCACCCTGCTTTACTGCTCGGTCTTTAAACTCTTTACTGCTCTCCTCACCCAGTCCGCAAGCTCATCCATGCCTTCGCCGGTCTTTGCGCTTAAGCTTATAATCTCGCCCTTCGGATTAAGCTTTCGGATGCGTTCCTTAGCCTTATCAAAGTCAAAATCAAAATAATCCTTCGTATCAATCTTTGAAATAACCGTAAGGTCCGAAATACTGAACATCAAAGGATATTTCAAAGGCTTATCGTCGCCCTCGGGGAGCGAAAAGAGCATCATGTTCTTATGAGCTCCCGTATCAAACTCGGCGGGGCAGACAAGATTTCCGATGTTTTCAAGAAAGATGATATCAAGACCTTCCGCATTAAACTCATCTATTGCTCGCCTTGTCATCTCGGCATCGATATGGCAAAGACCGCCGTTGTGTATCTGCAAAGCCTTAACTCCTGTTGCATCTGCAACCTTTGTGGCATCAAGGCTTGTCTCGATGTCAACGTCCATTATGCCTATCTTAAACTCATCCTTAAGAAGGTTTACAAGGCTTGTAAGTAAGGTAGTCTTTCCGGATCCCGGAGCCGACATGATGTTCAGCATAAAAGTCCCGGAAGCCTTTAATCTTTCCCTTAAAGTTAAAGCCTCCCTGTTATTGTCAGCATAGACATTTTCATGAATCTCAATAACCCTGACAGCCATTTAAAGCACCCCCTGTTCTTTCAACCGGTTCTTTAAATAATCCGTCCAGGCTTCAAAACCCTCGTCATTCTTTGAGGAAATCATAAAGATTTCGGCCTTCGGATTTAACTTGTGGATGCGCTCCTTGCAAAGGTCGACATCAAAATCAAATACGGAAAGGGCATCGATTTTATTGATAAGCACAACGTCCGAAACGGTATAAACAAGCGGATACTTTGCAGGCTTGTCATCGCCCTCGGGCACTGAAAGAATCGTGATTGAAAAATGTGCTCCGGTATCGTACTCCGCGGGGCAGACAAGATTTCCCACATTCTCGATAAAAAGAAGGTCGACATCGTCCGTTCCGAGTGCGTCAAGTCCCTGCTTTGTCATCTTCGCATCCATATGGCACATGCCGCCCGTATGAAGCTGAACCGCTTTCCCGCCGGCATTCGAGATCGTCTCGCAGTCAACACTTCCGTCAATGTCACACTCCATCACTCCGATGCGTACGTCTTTCTTTAAATGCCCTATCGTGCGGACAAGGGTCGTTGTTTTTCCGGATCCCGGAGAGGACATCACGTTTATCATGAGTTTCTTTTTCCCTTTAAGCTCACTTCTGATGCCGTCCGCGGTCACCTCGTTGTCTTTAAATATGCCCTGTTTCAATTCAAGGATTGTCATATACGCCTATCTCTTTTATGGTAAATTCATTGCCGCGAAGCAGGTAAGTGTTCTCACTCTTGCAATGGGGACAAATCTTTCCGTACTCAACGGTGGGATATTCCTGCTTACAGTCTTCGCAAAATGTCACTGCGGGAAGCGTCTCTATGTTGAGACTTGCGTCCTTTGTGACCTCTTCTTTTTTACGTGCCCAGTTCCAGCAATCAATAAGCTGTTCATGAATTACGCCTGAGACCTCACCGATCTCAAGCGTAACAAAATCAATCTTATCAACCGCATTCTCCAGGGCCACTTTCTTTACGTCCTTTAAGACGTAAAACGTAACTCCCAGTTCGTGCATCTTTAACCTCTTAGTGCTCTATCTTCTTGTGAGTGATCATGTTGCCGATACGCTTCATCTGGTAAGGAAGAATAGCCTTAAACTTGTCCTCGGCAACGACCATCGTCGAGCATTCCGGATGGTCTCTGTGCAGGCTGATGGCATCAAAGCCGCACTTTGTGGTGCATATACCGCAGCCGATACACTTATTCGTATCAACAACCGTCATACCGCAGCTTAAGCATCTTGCGGTTTCTTTCTTAACCTGCTCCTCTGTAAGCGTTACCTTGTAATTTGAGAAGGTATTCTTGGGAAGGCTGTCATTGTGACCTTCGTACTGCTTGGGTGCTCTGTCATAGCTCTCAACGAGGATATCGTCCGTATCAAGTGCCTTGAACTCCCAACGGTTACGTCCCGTAACCATATGACCGCCGCGTACGTATCTGTGCATGGACTCTGCCGCAATCTTGCCCTGTGCAATTGCATCGATTGCAAACTTGGGTCCGGTATAAACATCGCCGCCTACGAAGATATCGGGCTGGCCTGTCTGGAAGGTAAACTTGTCTGCAACAATTGCAGGTCCCTTAAACTCAACTTTTTCGTCTTTTACAAGGTCTCCCCATACGGAAGCCTGTCCGACTGCAAAGATTACTCTGTCGCAGTCAATCTTAATTGTTTCATTTTCATCATAGGTAGGAGCGAATCTGCCCTCTGCATTCTTAACGGAGAGACACTTCTTGAAGATAATGCCTACGACCTTGCCGTTCTCCGTAAGAATTTCCTTGGGACCGTATCCGCACTGAAGCTTGATACCGTCTTCCTTCGCTTCCCTAACCTCTTCGGGTGATGCGGGCATCTCTTCAGGGGACTCAAGGCAAAGCTCGTGAACCTCGCTTGCTCCGTTTCTTGCGGAAACCCTTGCTGCATCGATTGCTACGTTTCCGCCTCCGACTACGACTACGCGGCCCGTGTATTCCTTGCCGCCGCAGTTTGCATCGTGCAGATATTCGATAGCCGTCATGGTGCCTTCCGCATCGTCACCGGGTACTCCGGGACGTCTGCCTGCCGAGCATCCGATTGCGATATAGAATGCCTTGTAGCCCTGCTCTCTTAATTCGGATAAAGAAATATTCTTGCCAACCTCAACACCTGTCTTAATCTCAACGCCCATCTTACGCATTACGTCGATTTCGGCTGCGATGACGTTCTTTTCAAGCTTATAGGAAGGGATACCGTAGCGAAGCATTCCGCCGGGCTCCTCATATTTTTCAAATACGGTAGGCTTGTAGCCTCTCTCCGCAAGATAGAAAGCAGCGGTTAAGCCTGCGGGGCCGCCTCCGATGATGGCAAGCTTCGTATCAAAGCCGTCCTTGTAAATGGACTGGGTGCTGGCGGGAACGACCTTTTCGGGGATGTATCTGGTCTCTGCCTTCAAATCCTGCTCTGCGATAAATCTCTTTACCGCATCGATTGAAATGCATTCGTCAATCTTGCCTCTCGTGCAGGCATCCTCACAGCGGCGGTTACAGATGGCACCGCATACTGCCGGGAAAGGATTCTGCTTCTTGATAAGAGCAAGAGCTTCTTTATACTTGCCCTGAGCGGCTTTCTTTAAGTAACCCTGAACCGCAATGTGTGCGGGGCAGGCTGTCTTGCAGGGTGAAGTACCGGTTTCGTGACAGTTGATACGGTTGTTGTCACGATAGTTGTAATCATACTTATCCTCGCCCCACTTCGTGGCATCGGGAAGCTCGTGCTTGGGATACTTAACTTCCGATCCGTCTGCCTTACAAAGCTTCTGGCCAAGCTTTAATGCACCTGCGGGACAATACTCAACGCATCTTCCGCATGCAACGCACTTATCCTTGTCAACGTGAGCCACATAAGCGGAACGTGACATATTCGGGGTATTGAAAAGCTGTGAAGTACGTAATGCATTACAGATTTCAACGTTACAGTTACAGATACCGAAGATCTTATTCTCACCGTCGATGTTGGTAATCTGGTGTACGAAGCCGTTATCCTCGGCACGCTTTAAGATGTCGAGAGCCTCTTCCTTGGTGATGTCGTGACCCTTTCCGGTCTCACGGCAGTAATCTGCGAAATCGCCTACGCCGATGCACCAGCCGTAATCGTCGTCCGCACAACCGTCATCGATTGCCTTTCTGGATGCACGGCATGAACATCTGCCGACACCGATCTTTCCTTCGTACTTTGAAAGCCAGTAGGAAAGCTTTTCGATATCAATGGCCTCATTCTCCATGGAGATAGCCTTTTCAACCGGAATAACGTGCATTCCGACACCGGCACCTCCGGGAGGAACCATCTGGGTAATTCCCTTAAGCGGGATATAAGTCATTCTTTCAAAGAAGGCTGCAATATCGGGATGATCCTGTAATCTCTTGTTGGCAGGGTCCTTTACATCCTTCATCTCTTCCATGTTGAAAAGCTCTGCAGAGCCCGGTACAAACATGGGAAGTATATAACGTCTCTCGGACTGCGGAGCGGTACGTCCGTTATGATCGTAATGATAGCCGTAATCGTACTCTAAAAGTCCGATATAGCTCATTTCGTCAAGAAGCTTTTGGAACTGCTCCTCGCCGTCTGAAGTAATATTGTTTAACTGACAGAGTTCACCGAAGGTGTAAGGCTTTCTCTTGTCCATTTTAAGCGCTACATCCGCCATTTCATCGGTAATGATCTCGGCAAGTCCCCAATACTCCGGATCCTCAACCTTGACTCCGCCGAAAATATGTCCCGCAACGTCCGTTATCTTGCGTCCGAGCTTGACGATTTTCTCCCTGGCGGGGTTGTCGTGTTTGTGGTTGGCTTCCCACTTTTCGTAATTTTCAAAATCCATTCCTTCACCTCATATAGTTTGCTATTGCTAACTCCCGTAAGAGCAATAAAGCGACGCAAAGCGCCGCAATTTCGTATTGATTATATTAAATTTTTCTAAATAAGTAAATCGGTTTCGGGAAAAATATTGGTAAATGTGCAATAAAATTTTCTAACTGTTTAACTCCCGTTCGTCAATATTAACATTTCTGAGTACCAGAATTATTAAAACCATGAAAATGCACGTAAGTATGAGCATTATCAGAAACGCAATATCGTTTTTTAAGAAAATCCAGTCATCATAGACCGCACGGTAAATAAACTCCGCTATCAAAGCCACGAACATAAAAAGAAAAACAGCCGGCGCACTTCTGTAAATGCGGATAATGCTGTGCATATAACGGTCACGCTTCATGGGTTTACAATTAAACGGAAGCGAGCAGACTCCGAGAAACAAATAAAGAAGCGGTATAAGCCCTATCGCCGTAGGCATTGAAACAAAGGCCCACCAGGCCGTTGTGTGGGACATGGAAACCGCCGCACCTGCCGTAATCAAAGCCGCAACCGAAATAAGGGAAACTGCCGCAAACCTAAGTCTCACACTTTTTTCCGGGTCCATGAATTTTATCATCGGGCCCACATAAGTGGTGCGTTCCCTGGTTTTACCCTTTTCGTCCTCGTAGAGTTCGGTTTTATAGTCATTAACATATTTCAGCGAGTCCTTTAGTTTAAAGAACTCGCCGTTAAAAAATACACCCATATTTAATCTTCACCTAAAACTTATTCGGCTCTGCCTTGTACTCGAATAAATAGTTCTTATTCTCATCAAGCTTCCTCTCGGGGAAGTGGCATGCACAGAAGTGTCCGGGTTCAATCTCCGTTAAAGGAGGAGCCACACGCCTGCACTTATCCGTTGCCATGTAGCAGCGCGTACAGAATTTACAACCCTCGGGAGGATTAACAGGGCTCGGAATGTTTCCTTCGAGGATGATTCTTTCTTTATCCGCGGAATCGGGATCCGTCGTGGGAATCGAAGAAAGAAGGGCAACCGTGTAAGGATGGCGCGGATCGTCGAAAATCGTCTTCTTGTCCGCAAGCTCCACGATATTTCCTAAATACATTACCACGATTCTGTCGGAAATAAACTTAACGACCGACAAATCGTGAGAAATAAACATGTAGGTAAGGTTCTGTTTTTCCTTAAGCTCCTGAAGCAGGTTAATGATCTGAGACTGAATGGATACGTCAAGAGCGGATACGCATTCGTCGCATACCACGAACTTGGGCTTAACCGCCAAAGCTCTTGCTATACAGATACGCTGTCTCTGACCGCCCGAAAACTGGTGAGGATATCTGTGGAGCATGTACTCCTGAAGTCCGCACTTTTCCATCGTGTCCACGATGTACTCACGCATTTTGGCCGATCCATGCTTAAAGAAATGGTGTGTAACAAGACCTTCTTCAATAATCTGGCCCACCGTGAAACGGGGATTCAGTGAAGAGTAAGGATCCTGGAAGATAATCTGCAAGTCTTTCCTTAAGGCTCTCATTTCCCGGTAGGTAAGGCGTGCAAGGTCTATTCCGTCATCAAGCATATCTTCGTGCTTTTTAAACTCTTCATCGCCTGAGTACTGCTCTTTAATCTTTGAAAGCTTGTCCTTCAAAGCGCCGATGCTCTTTTCGTGTCCGTCAATTATGGCATCCAGTTCTTTAAGTTTACCTGAAAGCTTATCAGCCTTTTCCTTAGTGCCTTTGTCGTCAGTACCCTTTGAAATGAGGTGCTCTAAGTGCTCATACTCGACGTTAATAAGCTGTCTTTTTTCCTTTACTTTGTTTCGTTTTTCTTCTTCCTTGAAGATTTCAAGCAAGAGTCTTCTTCCCTCGGCATCGTCCCTTACGGTGAAGCCTCCGAGAATCTTTACAAGGTTGCTTAAAGCGGTTTGCTCCTCGCACTTTGCGATATTTAAATCCTGAAGGAGATAAAAGTCTGCTCCGTCCTCGCCACCGGCATCCGCTACCTTCTTTTCAAGTGTTGCCACTTTGCTGCGTGCATGGGACAGTTTCTTTTCGTACTTTTTGTAATTTACGATGGTATCCTTCACATAGGAGGGAGTAAGCTCGCTTAAGGTCGTTCCGTAGTAAAGAGTGCAGCCTGCCGTCTGAGGGTAAAGCTGCAGTAAGACACGTCCGAGCGTGGACTTTCCGCATCCCGACTCTCCTACGACGCCTAAGGTTTCGCCTTCGTAAATATCTATCGTAATGTCTTCATTTGCCCTGACATAAAGCTGCTGCTTCTGAAAGATGGAGGACTTTGCAACAGGGAAGTACTTTTTTAAATTAGTGATTGACAGTAATTTTTTTGTGTTCTGCACTGTTTCTTTCCTCCTTTACAGGGTAGAAGCACCTGATCTTCTGGTTGTCGCTTACGGAAAGAAGCTCAGGTTCTTCATTTAAGCACTTCTCGGTACAATATTTGCATCTGGGCGCGAATTTGCAGCCCTTGGGAAGTGCAAGCGGGTGAGGTACGACACCGGGGATAGGCTCAAGTCTTTCCGCATCGGTATCAAGCCTCGGAATTGAATTCATAAGGCCTTCCGTGTAAGGATGGCTCATGGTCTGCTTGTGGAAGATGACGTCCGAAGGCGCATGCTCTACGACCTGTCCGCAATACATAACGGCTACGTCATCCGCCATCTCGTTGATGACGCCTAAGTCATGGGTGATGAAAATAATCGAAGCATTTGTAGATGCCTTCAGATTGTTCATAAGCTTAAGAATCTGTGCCTGAATGGTAACGTCAAGGGCCGTCGTGGGCTCATCGGCAATTAAAATCTTCGGCTTGCATGCAAGTGCCATGGCAATCATGACTCTCTGACGCATACCTCCCGACAACTGGTGAGGATACTGCTTGACCACCACCTCGGGATTGGGAATCTGTACGTCTTTTAGCATCTTAACCGCTTCAAGGTGTGCCTGCTTCTTAGTCATTCCCTGATGTATGATGAAAGGCTCGGACAACTGCCTCTCTATAGAAAAAACGGGATTCAAGCTCGTCATGGGTTCCTGGAATATAACGGAAATCTCGTTTCCTCTGATCTTGCACATTTCGCTCTGCGAAAGCTTTGTAAGGTCACGGCCTTCAAGTAAGATTTCACCGCTCTCTATATAACCGTTTCCGTCAAGTAACTGCAAAATGCTCATCGCGCTTACTGATTTTCCGGACCCGGACTCTCCTACGATACCGATTGTTTTTCCTGCTTCAAGGGAATAGGAAACACCGTTAACTGCCTTAACAATACCCTTTTTCGTAGTAAAGAAGGTATGTAAATCTTTAACTTCCAATAATGCCATTTTACGTATCCCCCTTACTTTTCATTCGTGGACTTAGGGTCCATGACGTCACGAAGCGTATCGCCGATTGTATTGATACATACGGCCGTGAAGCACAAGATTACGGAAGTAAATACCCACTGCCACCAGAAGTTGATGGCTGCGGTCGCATTGCTGGCTCTTGTCAGCATGTTGCCCCATGAAGGCTGAGGGTACATAACACCGAAGCCAAGGAAGGAAAGTGAAGTTTCCGTCTGCATGGAAGCCGCAAAGCTTAAAGTAATATTTACCAAAATTACCGAGAATACATTCGGAAGTATATGCTTAAACGCAATTCTTGAGCTCTTAACACCCATTGCCTGAGCAGCCGTTACATACTCGGACTCTCTCGCAACAAGTATCTGGGCACGGGTGATTGAAGCAAAGCCGGGCCAGCTCAAGACGCCGAGTACTACCATCATCATGAGTAACTTTTGATTCTGGCTGATGGCGGTCTGCGCAAGAAGTGAGTTCATGATCAGCATGAACGGATACAGAGGAAGTGAACTGAATACTTCCGCAATACGCATTAGAAGAATATCAACCCAGCCGCCTGCGTAACCTGAAATGGTACCGATTGATACGCCCAAGATTACCTCAATGATAACGGCTATCAAACCGAAGGTCATGGTAACACGTCCGCCGGCTACAACTCTTTCAAAGATATCCGCACCGACATCGTCCGTACCGAACCAGAAGCCTTTAAGGCCCCAGGCCGTCATATAGTCGCCATTTGCGTCAACCGCATAGCTCTGGAAGCCGCCCGTGTAAATCTTTGCAACTCCCGTTAAACCTTCGGGTTCCTCTGCCTGATAGTAGTGGTCTCCGCCGAAGGAATAAACATTTCCGAGACTGGTAAGTACGGTATAGTGATAGTTTCCTGCCTGAATGTCAACAACGTACTCGCCGTCCTTGAAGGTAGGAACATCGATGCTGTCTGCGACAAAGTCACCTGCCAAAGCAATGGATCCGTCATCAAGGAGCAGGCAAACGCTTGCCGTGGTTGCGGTCATCGATTCAATCTTACGTCCGTTTAAGAACGTAAACATCTTGGTGGTCTCGCCTGTAAGTGAAGTGCGGGCCATATCGTAAAGTCCGCGGGTTCCGGTGTAAACCGAATTTCTGTCGTCGGTAAGTCCGACTATATAGTTGAGGGTAAAGTCAATATCCTCGATATTGTCCTTGCCTATGAAGCTGTCCATATTGGGATAGGTCTGCTTGTTGCCCCATACGTAGACGGTGCCGTCATCCATCAGTAAGGCCGTAGCCTGATAGCCGCAGGTAAGCTTCTTGATATGCTCGACTTCAATTTCACCGTTTAATACGACGTCGGGTACACAGGCAATATTGGGATTTTCCAAAAGAGCATCCGTAACGGCGTACTGTCCGAAACGGTTTGAACCCCAGCCGTAAAAGTTTCCGTCATAGTCGAAGGCAACCACATGGTCAACACCGGCTGCGACAATTGCGATATCAGCGTTCTGAACCTCTTCGGGGATATCCTTTACGTTTAAGCCGGTAGCTCCGATTTTCGAAGCTCCCCATACATAAACGTCACCCGAATTTGAAAGTCCCACGGAAAAAGAACCGTAGCTGTCGATTTCCTTAATATCGTTCTTTAATTCGTCCGGAACCGACATCATGGTGCGGTTCGGAGGGATGTTCTTTAATGTGGTCTCCGTATATGAATCCGAATACTTCTCCATGAAGTTAGGAACAATGAAGACGATAAGGAACATAACGATTACGACAATAACCGAAACAACGGCAAATTTACGCTTGACAAAAGTATTGAACATCTGCCTTCCCGGGCTGATGATAAGGTCCGAATCGTCAGGAACGTTTTCTTTGGCTTCTGTCTCTTCTTTTTCTTTATCCTTGTTTAAAAACCACTTTTCCTCGTACTTTTGTCCCATGAACCAGCGCACGAACCAGCGTGCAAGGACTCTGAACGGATTTTCTTTTTTGTGACTAACTTTGCTCATTTCCGCCCTCCTTACTTACTGATACGTACTCTCGGGTCAACAAGCCCGTAGCACAGGTCGATTACGATATTTGCAAAAAGTCCTATGAATGTATAAAGAACCTGTAAAAACATTATCAGGTCATAGTCGGCGTTGAGTGTTGCGGAAAGAAGCATCTGTCCCATTCCTTTAAAGCCGAACATGGACTCCATGATCATGGCGCCGGATATGATTCCGAAGAAGCCGCCTACGATGATGGAAACAAGCGGAACAAGGGCATTTCTCCATGCGTGTGAATAAATGACCGCCTTTTCCCTAAGTCCCTTGGCGCGTGCCGTACGGATACAGTCAAGGCTAAGCGCATCTATCATTGAAGCACGCGTGATACGCGTAATACTTGCAAGAGATGAGAAAACAAGGCAGATGGTAGGAAGGGTAATGTGCCAGAGCACGTCCTTCGCATTAGCCCACCCGGTAAGCGTTGATCCGGGCGTCTTCATGCCGGATACGGGGAACCACCCGAGTATTGAGCAGAAGAACACGATAAACAAAATGTAAATTATAAAGCTGGGGGTTGAAAAGCCGATAAGTGAGAACACCTGAACGCCTCTGTCAAAGCGCGAGCCTTTTTTGACGGCACATTTGATTCCGAGAGGAATGGTGATTCCCAAGACGGCAATTTCGGAAACAAGGCCTATGAGCATTGAATTCCTGAGAGCCGGTCCCACGACATTCACAACGGGTGCGGCATACTGATAGGAATATCCGAAGTTGCCCTGGAAGATACCGTTTAACTTTCCGTCATAGAAGGGAGCAAGACCGAGCCATCTTAAGTAAAGAACGACATTATTGTCCGTGTCCGTTCCGTACATACGCTGGTATTTAAGGTATAACTCGTCAAATTTGGTATCTCTCTCCGATGCGGAAATAGAATTTTTGATACTGTTGAGCTCTGTCTTTGCGTCAGTGTAGGCGCGGTTTGCAGGCATCAACTGATACAGATTGAAAAGAATGAATGTGAGCAGTATGAAAACCGCAAGCATATAGAAGCATCTTTTTGCAACGTACCTTCCCATTGGTGTTACCTCTTTCAGATTTTTTATGAAAACGGAGTATAGGATTAGGGTATAGAAAGAAAGCCTTTTTTCTTTCAACACCTTAATCCTATAAAATCGGAGCCCGGAGGGCAAACGCCCTCTCCGGAACTCCGAAAAACTATTTACTTGTTAAGCCAGTAAACATCAGCATAGTCCTTGATGTAGTAGTTCGAATAATCGGAATACATTGAAGGATCGATTGTGTTGTAGTAAGCATAATCGTAAACTGCTGAGTTAAATCCTGTTGCAAAGTTGAATGCACAGTACATAGGTGAACCTGAATAGTAACCGTAAACAGCTGCCTGATAAAGCTCGTCAAGCATGGGTGCGAAATCACCTGAGGTGTTGTAAACAACCATACCTGCTGCGGTTATGTTTTCATTTTCCTTTAAACCGGTCTGAAGCAAATCGGTAAACTCGTTGTTGGTAGTGCCATACCAGTTGATTACAAGAGGCATGTAGCAGTAGTCACCGATTTCAACGGTCTTGTAAGTACCGTCAACTGACTGATAGTTCTTGTCGTTGTCTGAAATGATAGAAGTAGGAATTCTCTTATAACGTACGCCTTCGGTATACTCAGAACCGTCTGCTGCATAGGTCCAGCCGTTCTCTTCGAGAACTGCGATAGCTGAGTCAACTGAGGTTGCATATGCGTTAAGGGTCATACCCTGTTCAACAGCCTTCTCATACATCCAGGAACCTGTGTAGTAAGGTCCGTCAACAACACCGCCGTAACCGCCTGTGAAGTCCTTTGCGAACTGTCCGCGGTTCATGCAGTATGCAATTGCCTGACGTACTTCGGTAAACTGAACCGGGCCGTAGTCAGCACGGAACTGAAGCTTACCATAGCCTGCACGGCTGTAGTGAATGTAAGCTGCCTTGCCGTCTGAAGAATCTGCATAAGCCAAAGCTTCATCGGTAGCTGCACCGCCTGTGATTCCTGCAAGAACATCGATACCGCCTGCCTTGAAGTCTTCAAGCTGGGTATCTGAAACAATCTTCTTGTAGGTAATCTTCTCGATTGAAGGAACTACTCCTTCATAGTTTCCTGCAAAGTACTCGTTCTTTGTAAGAACTGCACTTGAGTCTGTCTCGTCAAATGATACTACGCAGTAAGGGCCTGAATAAGGATACTTTGCGTAAACATCTGCGCTTGTTGAGGTGCAAGCCTCTTCAATCTGGTCTGCTACAACGTAGCTTCCGTCATCGTTCTTTGCATAGAAAGAATCTGAAAGGTAACATCCGTCACCGTCATCAAGAATCTCTGCATCGCCAAGGAACATGGGTGCATAGTATGCTGAGAATGATGCATAGGTAATGTCATAGAAGTAAGGAATGTAGTCTGCTCCGATTGTTACAGAGAAGGTGTAATCATCAATCTTGTGAAGACCTGCAAATACCTTGGTGCCTTCTGTTGAATCGGGACCTGTGTATGCAAGGTAATCAGCCTGTCCTAATACAGAAAGGGACTGAACCTGATAGCCTGATGCTTCTGTAGCAACTACGGTATTGAATGCCATAGGGAATGCAAGATAGTCATCAGCTGTTACTTCGCTGCCATCGGAGAACTTAAGTCCTTCCTTGATGGTGATTGTGAAGGTCTTGGAACCGTCATCGTTAACAACTTCGTCGTGAGAAGCTACAACAGTATCGTTCCAGGCATATCCGCCTTCTTTTGTCTTTGCAACGGTGTCAAGTCCGGTTGTAAGAGTCTGAACATCAAGATCGGATGCGCCGGGGTTGGATGAACCGAAGCTTGAATAACGGAACTTACCGCTAAGCTCGGTTACGGAACCGATAATGATATCATTGTCTGCCTTAGATGAAGTCCAGTCGATCAAAGCATCTGCGGGATCCCAGTAAGGGTTTGTGGGATGCTCTTCAACTCCGCCGATTTCGGTGTTGTAAACATCGTAGTACTCATTTGAGTAAAGCGGAACTTCGGGCATTAAGTAGTTCCAACGGGTGATGTAAAGTCTCCACCATGCTGCATAAACATCATCGGTGGTCTCATACTCACCTGCGGGCTCGTCATTGTAAACCATTGCCATTGAAAGGAAGTCAAGACCTAAAAGATGCTGCTCCCCGTCAACTGTGATGTAAGCAAATCCTGTATCGGGATCCTCTGTTACATCAGCGATTGTAATGTCCTTACCAACTGCTTCATAAAGAGAAGTATAGTCAGTTCCATACTCCTTGCTTGAAAGGGACATTACGTCAAACTCGTCGCACCAATATTCATCAGCGGGATCGGTAACAGTTTCCGAAACGCTTGAATCAGTGCTCTCACTTACGCTTGCGGTAGTGTCTCCGCAGGCAGTAAGCATGCCTGCAGTCATTGCCAAAGCAAGTACAGCTGCAAGGCTTTTCTTCATTGCCTTTTTCATAATTATCCTCCCTTGAAAAAGATTTGGCATCTGCCATGGATTTAATTAAAAACGTCTAAGTCTTAAAGCTTTATCACTACACTTGATTAAAACGATAAAGTTTAAGACTATATGGAAAAAGGGGGCACTACAATAGTATGTCCCCTCTTTGGCACGTCCTTAACTATTTGAACATAATAATGAAATGTTTTTAAAATGTCAAGATGAATTGCGATTTATTCTTTATTTCTTTTTATGAGGAGATATCCGTACTTCGGTATCTTTACCTTACCCTTAAGCTTTTCGCCGGTAAGTATATTTACGGCTTCTTCCTTGAAGGCAACACTTCTTTCGTCGCTCATGTAGTTCAGTAAAAAGAACACGTCTCCCCTCTTTGCAAGTTCAATCCTCTCGTCAGCCTTTATGAAATCCTTATAGGGGTTCTTGACGCCCGTAAGCTTTGTGAAGTAATTTACTGCAGCCTCGTTGAATACGGATCCATAATAGTAAACCTTTCCTTTTCCGTATTCGTGTGCTGTCATGGCGATATCGCCTTCGTAGTAATCACTTCCGTATCGACCGATTGCGTTTGCCTTCGAGTCTTCGGAAAGCCTGTCTGTGAAAAGTTCTGCTTTCAGGGTTTCTTTATCCGTCAGAACATCGACTCCGTCCATATCAGGCACTATAAATGAATATTCCTTTACATCCGCACCGGACAAATCTTTAAACTCGCCGGGAAGAATGTCCGTCACGCACCTTCCGTTTAAGTCTTTCTGGCCGGACCTGGCTCCGAGTATCAGTATTCCTCCGTTTTTAACGTATTCTGAAAGCTTCCCAACTCTTTCTTTATCCGTGATAAGGGGATGAGGATAAAACAAAACTTTGTATTTATCCAAACCGTACGATTCCCCACCATCGTAAAAATAAACATAGTCAAATGGTGTGTGTGACTTCTGAAGCGCCGTAAACAAAGCATTTTCGCTTGCCTCTTCAAACGAAGCATGCCACTTATCAATCTCCGAATCAAAGTTATTGTCGTAATCCCTTAAGATACCGACTTTAGCCTTGTATTCCTTGCCTGCAATTTCCTTAAGCTTTCCTGTGAGAGCTCCGATTTTTGCAACTTCCTTTAAACGTTCATTGTCCCTGCCGGAATAATCAAGAATTCCGTGCCAGTACATTTCCGTTCCGAAGGCTGCCGTGCGCCATCTGAAGTAGCTCACGTAATCTGCTCCGTGAGCGATACTCTGCATGGTCCAAAGGGCGATCTGACCGGGACGCGGATTTGAAACGCCGGGCCAGATATTCCAGCCGTTTGCACCGGTCTGCTGCTCCATAATGCCGAATATATGCGAAATGCTTCTTGCTTCCGAAAGATTCTTACTCCACCACCTGTCCTTGAACTCTTCTTTAAAATGCTTCTCACCTACACGGTTAGGGAAGTTCGGATAGGAATCGTAGGTGTAGAAATCAAGGCTCTCCTTTGTCATTGCGTGATTGTCAAGGTGACCGAAAAGACCATTTGTGGTGATGAAATCGTCGGGCTTTATGTATTTTCTAAGGATATCCGACTGCTCCTTTAAAAAGCTTCTCGCACTGTCAGATATGAACCTGTAATAATCAAGCATCTGATGAGGATTCTGCGCTGTATTCACTGTCGGTCTCGGAACGAAGATTTCATCAAAATCGGTGTAGGTCTGATTCCAAAAGTCGGTTCCCCAGGCCGCATTTAATGCATCCAAATCTGCATATTTATGCATGAGCCATTCTCTGAAAGCAAGCGTGTCGCTTTCGGAATAGAAGACGTTCGTTTCGCAGTTTATCTCATTGTCAAGCTGCCAGCCGATTATACATTTCCTTTTTGCATAGTGCTCGGCAAGCTTTTCCGTAATGATGCGGGATTTTTCCCTGTAAATCTTCGAATTGTAATTGTAATGTCTGCGCGAGCCGTGCCTAAAGAGATTTCCGTTGATGTCGCAGTTTAATACGTCCGGATATTTCTTTGTAAGCCAAGCGGGAGGCGTTGCGGTAGGGGTTCCGAAGATTACCTTCATGCCCTTTTCATCGCACAAATCCAAAAACTCATCAAAGAAAGAATAATCAAACTTGCCCTCGGAAGGCTCCGTCTTATTCCAGGCAAACTCGGCAATCCTTATTACCGTAATGCCTGCCTTTAACATTCTGTCAAGGTCCGATGTCCAAAGAGCCTTATCCCACTGCTCGGGATAATAGCAGGTGCCAAGCCTTATGTCTTTACAGTTTAAAATGTGTTTCATATGTACCCTCCGTGAGTTTCTTCTTATATTTAATCCATATGAATTCCCGCGTCCAAACAAATATCTTTTAAAAGAAGCGGCTTATAGCCGATTAAATTTGCTGAGATATTTTTGTGCTTACATTCCGGCACATCAATCCGGCTTCCGCTGTGTATATGACCGTGAATATTTATGCAAAAATCAAGTCCTTTCACCGGTTCATGAGAAAGTAGTATTTCCCTTGAAATAAAAACAGGACCCGTGTAAACCTCGTCAAAATATTTCTCATAATCGTGGCGTCTGTCATGATTTCCTATGATAAGTATTTTGAGTGCGGCATCAATCTCATCGATATAGGATGGCTTTCCCACATCACCGAGACTGATAAACACGTCGTCCTTTGTAACAAGATTATTTATATTCTTAAGTATTTCGGCCGGGCAAAGCCATTCCGGCCTGTCCTTGTCATCAAAATGAGTGTCCGAAATTACATAAACGTTTCCTTTGTCAAACCAATGTCTGAATACAGGGTAAATGTTCATACGTGCCTCCGCTTACCCTATTGTAGCATAGATTTTTCTTACTCCATATTCTTAACCGTAACTTTATTTTTACCGGTACGTTTTGATTCATACAAAGCCTCATCTGCAACCTCAATAAGATTGTGGATGTTGTCCGTGGTGACCGAGGGAGAAGGTGCTACACCCACACCGACGCTTACCGTTACATGGAAAGTCTCACCATTATATGTGATTTCCGTCTGTTCAATCGCAGCGCGTACTTTTTCCGCGGTCTCGGCAGGCACGTGACCGCACTGCATTAAGAGCAAGAATTCCTCACCGCCCCAACGGCAGAAATGGCTGTGTTCGCACATGACTCTAAGCGGAACGGACGCGATGGTCTTAAGTACAAAATCGCCGCATTCATGCCCCCAGGTATCGTTTACGTGCTTGAAATTATCAATATCAAGCATGATGATTGCCGTATTCTGTCTTCTGTTTCTTACAAGCAGATTGTCAAAGTATTCCTGCATACCGAAACGATTGAAAAGCCCGGTCAAAGCATCATGTCGATAAAGAAACTCATATTTGGAATTTGCTTCTTTCATCTTTGTATGCGTTTCCCGGCGGACATACTCCATAATTACCGCGATGGCAAGCATGGAAATATAAAGGAATGGAAAACGCAGCATGAAAGTTTCGTTGTATTCATACTGCAAAAGGCTTTTGCCGGCCGGTGTCCAAAGCAAGAACATCAACATCGCCTGCGCTGCAAGCGAAAATAAAGTGCCGCCTTTTAAACCAAATATCAAAAGCGAAAAGCTCGGCACAAGGCATATCCAGAGAGCGCTGAAACCGTCGGGATTACCGCTGACGATAAAGTATCCAAGCAAAGCCAAAGCTTCGAATCCGAAAATCAAATGCAAAGCATGATCCGCTTTCCCGGTAATTAAAGTAAGCACCAAATTTCCGGCACATAAAATGCTGAATAAAAGTGTTATTCTTCCAAGGACGAATTCCTCGGTGAAGACATTGACGATTGTCATGATTAAGGAAATAAGAGAAACGGCACCGTTTATGATGATAAAAAGGAGTCGCATCCTCCTTCTGTCTGAAATAAGCGACTGCCTAGCCATCTCCATTAAATTTGCATATGTCTTCTTGTTGAATATACTTTTTAATCCTCTCATAGGTAACGACCTTTACATTAAAATGTACTCCGTGTTATTACATTCTAACAAACGGTTGTTTTCGAGGCATTAAAATAGAGTTTCGCTTGCGAAACTCTCACGCCGTCCTCGCCCTCTCCGTCCTCGCTTCGCTCGGCCACCTCTCCCAAAGGGAGAGGCAAGCCCTCTCCGTCCTCGCTTCGCTCGGCCACCTCTCCCAAAGGGAGAGGCAAGCCCTGCCCTTGGCTCTCCCCTTGGCTCTCCCTCCCTTGGCTCTCCCTCCCTTGGCTCTCCCTCTGGGAGAGC
>CAVJJQ010000002.1:0-52031 GCA_963649755.1 bacterium
AATAGGTCTTGAGCTT
This sequence comes from bacterium, assembly GCA_963649755.1. Classification (GTDB taxonomy): domain Bacteria; phylum Bacillota; class Clostridia; order Lachnospirales; family Lachnospiraceae; genus UBA1258. The sequence goes on from CAVJJQ010000002.1 coordinate 17, forward strand.
GATCTCGTTCAGAGCCAAGCGAATTTACGCAAATCAAGCGAGAAATGCTTGCATTTCAGAGCTTGATTAAGGAAATTCATTTGGCGGATACGCCACATGAGCAAGAAATTTTGTGAAACAAAATTTCTGCGAATATGGATCTGAACGATAGAGAATGTATGCTAGATGATGTTATTCTTAGGTAATATTTAATTTTCTGTTCTGTATCCAATTTTCAAGGGGAGTTTTAATTTTTATGATCCTCGATAGCTCAGCGGCAGAGCATCCGGCTGTTAACCGGAGGGTCGTAGGTTCGAACCCTACTCGGGGAGTTTCTTAATATGGTATGTATGGTGCGATAGCCAAGTGGTAAGGCCCCGGTCTGCAACACCGTCATCCGCCGGTTCAAATCCGGCTCGCACCTCTAAAAGAAGTCCAATCAGGACTTCTTTTTTTGTTATAAAAGTTTAAAAATTTTTTTATAAACCACTTGACATCGCCAAAGAGTTAGCATATAGTAACCACGGTGAGTTACGAGTAACAGAAATTGCCTTAAGCTAACGAGACTTAGAAGGAGTAAAGTATGATGCCTTTAACCTATGCAAATGAGGGCGAAGCAAACATTATTAAAAAAATCGGAGGAAATGATGAGGCCAAAACATTTCTTTCAAATCTTGGTTTTGTCGTAGGCGGCGAGGTTACAGTTGTGGCACAGATTAACGGAAACATCATCGTTAACGTTAAGGAGGCCCGTGTCGCTCTAGGCAAGGAAATGGCCAATAAGATAATGGTCTGAGGAATTTAAGAGTATCAGGAAGGAGAATGAAATGAAATCACTTAAGGATGTATCAGTTGGCGAAACCGTGAAGGTTGTAAAGCTTTACGGTGAGGGACCCGTAAAGAGACGTATCATGGATATGGGAATTACAAAGGGTGTTGAGGTTTACATTCGTAAGGTAGCACCTCTTGGCGATCCCATTGAAGTTACCGTAAGAGGTTACGAGCTTACGGTCAGAAAAGCCGATGCAGAGTTAATTGAAGTAGAGTAAATAAAGGAGAGGAAAAATGTCACTAAGAATTGCACTTGCCGGTAATCCAAACAGCGGTAAAACGACATTGTTTAATGCACTTACCGGCGCAAATCAGTATGTGGGCAACTGGCCCGGAGTTACGGTAGAGAAAAAGGAAGGTAAGTTAAAGAAGCACGATGACGTAATCATCACCGACCTTCCCGGCATTTATTCTCTTTCTCCTTACACCCTCGAAGAGGTTGTGGCAAGAAATTATCTTGTCGGAGAGAGACCCGATGCCATCATAAATATAATCGACGGAACAAACCTTGAAAGAAACCTTTATCTCACAACACAGCTTGCTGAACTCGGTATTCCCATGGTTCTTGCAATCAACATGATTGACCTTGTGAGAAAGAACGGAGATGACATCCGTATCGAAGAGCTTTCAAGAGAGCTGGGATGCAAGGTCGTTGAAATTTCCGCATTAAAGAGCGAAGGAATTGAAAAGGCCGCAGAGCTTGCAATCGAAGAAGCCAAGAACGGAAAGCCCGTTCCGCTTCATTCTTTCTCCGGACCCGTAGAGCACGCACTTGCACACATCGAGGAAGCTCTTTTACACGATCAGCCTCAGGATAGACAGAGATGGTATGCTGTCAAGGTATTTGAGCGTGACGAGAAGGTTTTGGCACAACTTAATATCCCTTCAGACAAGCTTGCACACGTCGAAGAGGATATCAAGGCGGCCGAGAAAGAAATGGACGACGATGCCGAAAGCATTATCACCAATGAAAGATACGTTTACATTGCAAACCTTTTAAAGGGCTGCTACAAAAAGAAAAAGGCCGGTGAGCTTACAACCTCCGATAAAATCGACAGGGTTGTTACAAATAGATGGCTTGCCCTTCCCATATTTGCGGTTATTATGTTCTGCGTTTACTATATTACCGTTTCTTCACTCGGTACTATAGTAACGGATTTTACAAACGATGTTCTTTTTGGCGAATGGATTCAACCCGCAGTCGCAACTCTTCTTGAAAATTTAGGGGCTTCCGAATGGGTTGTAAGCCTTGTTGTTGACGGTATCATCGGAGGCTTGGCAGCTCCCATCGGATTTGCACCTCAGATGGCAATCATGTTCTTACTGTTAAGTATCCTTGAAGATTGCGGATACATGGCACGTGTAGCCTTCATCATGGACAGAATCTTCAGAAAGTTCGGCTTGTCAGGTCGTTCCTTCATTTCGTTCTTGGTTGCTTCGGGCTGCGGCGTTCCGGCTATCATGTCAACGAGAACCATTGAAAATGAAAAAGACCGTCGTATGACAATGACAACGGCAACCTTCGTTCCTTGTGGCGCAAAGCTTCCCGTAATCGGACTTATCGCCGGCGTCATCACCGGTTCCTGGTGGGTAGCTCCTGCAATGTACTTTATCGGAATCGTTGCGGTCATTACTTCATGTATCATCTTAAAGAAATTCAAGGGCTTTGCCGGCGAACCCGCTCCCTTCGTAATGGAACTTCCTCAGTACCACATTCCTTCGATTAAGGGTGTTCTGATGCATGTTTGGGAAAGAGTATGGGCATTCTTGAAGAAAGCCGGAACCATCCTCTTCGTATGCTGTGCCGTAATGTGGTTCCTTTCAAACTTCGGTGTTGTTGACGGTACATTCGGCATGGTTGATCCCGCTGATTCAATTCTTGCTGTAATCGGTGGTGCAATCGCAATTATCTTTGCTCCTCTCGGATTCGGTACATGGCAGGCAGTTGCTTCTTCACTTTCCGGCTTTGTAGCAAAGGAAGGCATTGTTTCAACAATGGGTGTTCTTTCTTCGCTGAATGAGGAAGTTGAAGAGTTTGAAGACGGTATGCAGAGCGCATTCCAGGCATTTTTCATGACAAACGGAAGTTTCAATCCCTGCTCAGCATTCTCATTCCTGGTATTCAACCTTCTTAACAGCCCTTGCCTTGCCGCAATTTCAACCCTTGCGCGTGAAATGGGCAACAAGAAGAGCGTTGTAATAGCTCTTGTATATCAGAACGCATTTGCTTACATCATAGCTCTTATGATTTATCAGATCAGCATGGTTGCAACGGGAATAGGAACCTTCTCGGTGGGAACAGTATTCGGTATCCTTGCCGCATGCTTATATCTCTACATGCTTTTGAGAAAAGATCCTACAAAAAAGGCTGTTGCTAAATAGGTCGGGAGTATATAATAATGGTCACAGAGGTTTTACTAACCACGACTGACAAGATAGTAATTGCAGCAATAATTCTTCTCCTGATAGCCGGTATATTAGTAATAGTAGGCTTCTTCAGGGAAGGTAAAAAGAAAAAGTAATTGTTAGCCCGTGATTTTTGTCACGGGCTTTTCAATACATACGAGGTAAAAAGATGGTTGCAACAATAATTTTATCGGTACTTATAGGCGTATGGCTGATTATCAACATCAGACGCATGATTTTAAATGTCAAAGAAGGAAAGAGCATAGACGGCTGTGACGGCAACTGTGCACATTGCAAAGGCTGCCACGCAAATGCTTCTTCGAAAAAGAAAAAGAAAGAGAAAGTGTGACGCAATGGCAGCAACTATAATCATTCTTTTTGTCATTGCCGCAGTCATACTTGTCGCCTTTAAAAGTTACGGCAAAAAACTTGAATCCGGCTGCTGCGGAGGCGGCGATTCAAAAACCGTAAAGAGAGACAGGGTTAAGGACAGAAATAAGGCAAATTACCCTTACAAAGCATTTATTACAATTGACGGAATGGTCTGCTCAAACTGCTCCAAGCATATTGAAAATGAGCTCAATAAGCTGGACGGAATCTGGGCTAAGGTCGACCTTACATCAAGAACCGGAGAGATACTTTCAAAGACGGAAATTGATGAATCCGCTATTCGAAATTGCGTAAATAATCTCAGCGGATATACCGTGCTTGAGTTTAAAAGAAGTTAGTATTCGACTTTTCTTTTTCCATGCATTGTGGTAACCTATAAGTTGAGTGGTCTTTCGCTTTAAAGCGTTAAATATTTGCCGATTGCGGATTTTAGAAAGAAGGCATTTTTACGAATATCATTCAATTATTTTGGATTTTGGTTAGGATATTAATTGTTCTTTTTGTATTGTTCCTTATATTGATAAAGCCCGGTAAGAAGCGTGATACATCGTATTTTCGCACGAAAATGTATGCCCACAGAGGACTTCACGGAAACGGTATACCGGAAAACTCCATGCAGGCTTTTAAGGCGGCACGAGAGAACGGCTATGGCGTAGAGCTTGACGTTCAGATGACAAAAGACGGAAAGCTTGTTGTTTTTCATGATGGGAATCTTAAGAGAATGTGCGGTGTAGACGGGTTCTTAAGAAACTATACTTATGAGGAACTTTTGAACTTCAATTTAGCGGACACAGAGGAGAAAATTCCTCTTTTTGATGATGTTTTAAAGGAATTGGATAAGACCGACCTGATTTGCGAAATTAAAGGCGATAACGGTCAGAAATGTTACGAGCTTTGCTCAAAGACCTACAATGCGCTTCTTAATTATAAAGGGCGTTTTGTCATCGAATCTTTCAGCCCGTTCTTAGTATGGTGGTTCAGAAAGAACCATCCCGAAATCATCAGGGGGCAGCTTTCCTGCAATTTCATGGATGACAAACAGATGCACCGGGCAGTCAGATTTTGCATGACTCATTTACTTGTAAACATCGTATCACGTCCCGATTTTATTGCTTATAAGCATGAGGACATTGATGCGTTTGGTTTTAGAATGTGTAAGAGGGTATTCCACCCGTTTCTTGTGGCATGGACCGCAAAGGGTGAAGCAGAGCAGAAAAGGGCTTGGGGAAGCTTTGACTCTGTAATTTTTGAACAGTTCTCGGGAAAAGAATGATACATTTGGAGGGTTAAATGCCAGAGAGCAACCTTTCCGGGAAACATGGGGCTTATATGGAGCAGTTTGACGTCGAAAGCTTAAATTTTTTCAGACGTCTTCTTTCGGCTATCCAAAATAATGAATTTGTAGTTTATTTTCAGCCGAAGGTGAATATTACCGATATGAAAATAGCGGGGGCAGAGGCACTGGTCAGATGGAATTGCGAAGGCCGGATTCTTCCGCCTGTTAAATTTATACCCTTTTGCGAAAGAACCGGTTTAGTTATTGATATTGATTTTTACGTCCTTGAAGAAACCTGCAGGAGGATGCGTAAGTGGATAGATGATGGTATTGAACCTGTACGCATTTCCGTAAACTTCTCAAAATTTCACTTTAATGAAAACGGCGTAGCCGAGAAGATATTTAAGGTAATTAGCAAGTATCGGATTCCGACTAACCTTATCGAGGTTGAGTTTACCGAAACCGCATACCTTGATAAAGAAGAGGTTCTCGAGAACACCGTTGACAAGCTCAGAAGTTACGGAATTAAATCTTCAATCGACGATTTCGGTTCGGGTTATTCTTCACTCAACCTACTTCAAAACATGGATTTTGAAGTGGTTAAGCTTGATAAATCCCTGCTTGGTAAGGGCGTGGAGAATGAAAAGGCAAAGAAGGTCATTTCAAGTATCATCCATATGGCGAAGGAACTTGAGATGGAGGTTTTGGCGGAAGGCGTCGAAACAAAAGAAGAGCTTAAACTTTTGCAGGGGCTGAATTGCGATCTTGTTCAGGGCTTTTTGTTTGACAAGCCGCTTCCTGCGGATGAATTTGAAAAGAGACTTCTTGAGCGAACTTATCGCGTCAATGACGATAATACCTCAACCGACAAAAATGCCCCCTCTGAAAGGAGACATATGAAATTAGAAGATATCGATATGACAGAGCTTGAAGAGAAAACATCCGATAATGAGTATGAGAACATTTATATGGGTCTCTCCACGGATGAGCTTATCGGCAGGCCTTCAAAGAAAAATAAAGGCTTTCTGATAGCCGGTGTCATACTTATGTGCCTTGCCATAACCGTGATTTTGGTTACCCTTCTTTTTGCATATAAGAGCAATAAAAAGGAGGAGAGCGAAACCGCATCTACGGAAGAGATTCTTTATACACAGGAAGAAGTTGACCGAATAGTAGAGGAAGAGGTCAATAAAGCCAAGGAAGAAACCGAAGATCAGTATAAAGAAAACATCAGGGAAGCTGCCGAGGTTTCGGGCGGTGTCGTTAACTTCCTTCGTGCGTTGTTCCCCGAGGAACTGGTGTTTATTGACGGGACAAAGTTCAAATTCGTGGATATCGACAGGTCGCTTAAACAGAGTACGGTTGAGGCTGCACGTTTCGTGACTGACGAGGAAACGGGCTTTATGTACTATACGGATGAGTCCGGAAATAAGACTTCGTACATAGGAATTGATGTGTCTTCTTTCCAAAGCGATATAGATTGGGAAAAGGTTAAGGCTACCGGAATTGATTTTGCGTTTATACGTTGCGGCTTAAGAGGATATGGTTCAGAAGGCCGTTTGGTAATGGACTCATGCTTTGAGGACAATATCAAGGGAGCCATTGCGGCCGGATTAAACGTGGGCGTTTATTTTTACACGCAGGCACTTAATACCGAGGAAGCAATCGAAGAGGCAAACTTTGTACTTGAGACAATTTCACCTTATGAATTCAACGGCCCCATTGTACTTGATGTTGAATCCGCTTCGCCCGAAGAGCGTATAAAGGATATTACGGCGACCGAGAGAACTGACAATATAATTGCTTTCTGCGATACGATAAAGGCGGCGGGCTACAATGCCATGATTTATGCCGACCTTAAATTCTTTTCAACAAAGATGGAAATAGCAAGGCTTGAAGATTACGAAAAGTGGTACGCAAATTACAACACCCTGGAAAAGGATGACAGCACTTCTGTCTGGGGCTACCACAATCCGCTGCTTCTTCCTTATGAATTCTCAATATGGCAGTACACAAACAGCGGAACTCTTGACGGAATCGATGGCGATGTTGACTTTGATGTTCTGTTTGAGAAATGGTGGTAGGAATGGAAATCCATGTAGGGGATATTGTGAAACTGAAAAAGCAACATCCTTGCGGAAGCTTTGAATGGGACATCATAAGAGAGGGCGCGGACTTCAGACTTCGCTGCAGGGGATGCTCCCATCAAGTGATGCTTTCAAGAAAAGATCTTGAAAAAAGAGTTAAAGAAATAAAAAACGTCGGTGAGTCCTGATTGCAAAAAATTTTTCTTGATTTAATGAAAACGCTATGTTATCATAGACTTCCGTGATAAACAATTCCTTGCTCGTACTATAGGTATGGGCCAGAGACCAAAAGGAGGTAACAAGCATGAGCAAATATGAATTAACACTTGTTGTCAGTGCGAAAATCGAGGACGATGAAAGAGCCGCTGTTGTCGAGAAGAACAAGGCTTTAATCGAGAGATTCGGTGGTAAAGTTACAAATGTTGAAGAAGCCGGTAAGAAGAGATTAGCTTACGAGATTCAGAAACAGAAGGAAGCTTTCTACTATTTCATCCAGTTCGATGCAGAGACATCTGCTCCCGAAGAAATCGAGAGCCGTGTTCGCATTATGGACAACGTTCTCAGATACTTGATCGTTCGTACTGACGAGCAGTAGTAAGGAGAATTATATGAATAAAGTTATTCTTATGGGTAGGTTAACGAGAGATCCCGATGTGAGATATTCTCAGGGCGACAGCTCCATGGCAATTGCCAGATATACGCTTGCGGTTGACCGCAGGGGCAGGAGCAATGCCGAAGGACAGACAGCTGATTTCATCAGTATTGTCGCTTTCGGAAAGTCCGGAGAGTTTGCTGAAAAGTATCTTCACAAGGGGACGAAGGTCGTAGTATCCGGAAGGATTCAGACCGGAAGTTACACCAATAAAGATGGCGTTAAGGTTTACACAACGGATGTTGTTGCAGAGGATCAGGAATTTGCCGAGAGCAAGAATGCAAGCTCTAACGGGGGCGGAAACGGCATTTCTTATGCTCCTCAGGCGGCAGACGAAGGATTTTTAAATATTCCCGATGACGGAATGGATGAGGAACTTCCCTTCGGAATGCCCAATCGTTAATAGGAGGTAAGTTAAAATGGCATACAATAAAGCCGATAAAGGCGATAAGTCAGATGCACCTATGAGAAGAAGAGGTGTCATCCGCAGGAGAAAGAAAGTTTGCGCATTTTGTGGCAAGGACAATGCAATCGACTACAAGGACGCAGCTAAGTTAAAGAGATTTGTATCAGAGCGCGGCAAGATTCTTCCCAGAAGAATTACCGGTACTTGTGCAAAGCACCAGAGAGCATTAACAGTTGCTATCAAGCGTGCACGTCACATCGCTTTGTTACCTTATGTACAGGAATAATTCAAATCGCACAAGGAGACTAAAAATGGAAAGAATTAAAACTCTTGAAACTCGTAACCTTTGTGAAAGCGCTAAGAACGGTGGCTGTGGTGAATGTCAGACATCTTGCCAGTCAGCATGCAAGACAAGCTGCGGTGTTGCCAATCAGAAGTGCGAGAATGAGACAAAGTAATTATTGAATGTCTTGTAATGCCGTCTTATTTTATAAGACGGCATTTTTTGTGATACCAGGGTACCAAAGTCAAAACTTCGCCGCAATCCGGTATCACATCATATAGATTATCAGGAGAAGAAAAATGTTACATCAATACAAGCTTAACGGCTACAATATAGTCCTTGACACCTGCTCGGGCTCCGTTCATTCAGTAGATGACGTAGCCTACGATATCATCGGAATGTATGAGAATTCCTCAAAGGATGAAATCATAGATGCCATGCTAAAGAAATATTCCGACAGGGAAGACGTTACAAGAGAGGATCTTGAAGCGTGCATTGAAGATGTCGAGTCCTTAAAGAATGCCGGAAAGCTTTTTACAAAGGATACGTATGAAAACCTTGCGGGAACATTTAAGGAGCGTTCGGGCAACGTAATAAAGGCTCTCTGCCTTCACGTTGCGCATACCTGTAATCTTAATTGTTCATACTGCTTTGCAAGTCAGGGTAAGTACCATGGTGACAGGGCACTTATGAGCTTCGAAGTGGGAAAACGTGCCCTTGATTTTCTAATCGAAAATTCCGGTACCCGTACAAACTTGGAAGTGGATTTCTTCGGCGGCGAACCTCTGATGAACTGGGATGTTGTGAAACAACTCGTTCTTTATGCAAGAAGCATCGAAAAAGAAAAGCACAAGAATTTCCGATTTACCCTTACCACGAACGGTATGCTTATCGACGATGATGTAATTGATTTTGCCAATAAGGAGATGAGCAACGTCGTTCTTTCTCTCGACGGAAGAAAAGAAATTCATGACCGTCTCCGCGTCGATTATGCCGGAAACGGAAGTTATGACAAGATTGTTCCGAAGTTTCAAAAGCTCGTGGAAAAGCGCGGCGGCAAGAATTATTACATGCGCGGAACCTTTACCCATGCCAATCCCGATTTTACCAAGGATGTCTTCCATATGGCGGATCTTGGTTTTACCGAGCTTTCGATGGAGCCGGTTGTAAGCGCACCGGGAGACCCTGCGGGGCTGACACCGGAAGACATAGAGATAGTCAAGGAACAGTATGAAATCCTGGCAAAGGATATGCTTCGCCGTGAAAAAGAAGGAAAACCTATTACTTTTTACCATTATATGCTTGATCTGACGGAAGGCCCGTGCATTTACAAACGTATTTCGGGATGCGGATCGGGAACGGAATACATGGCTGTTACGCCGTGGGGAGATTTGTATCCCTGCCATCAGTTTGTGGGAGAGGAGTCTTACAAGCTTGGAAATATCTATGACGGTGTCACCAACGAAGCGTTAAGAGATGAATTCAGATCCTGCAATGCCTACGCTCGTCCCGAATGTAAGGATTGCTGGGCAAAGCTTTATTGCTCCGGCGGATGTGCCGCAAATGCTTTTCATGCATCCGGATCCATAAGAGGAGTTTACAAGCCCGGCTGCGAACTGTTTATGAAACGTATCGAATGCGCCATCATGATGCGTGTTGCCGAGAGCGAAGGACTGTAAGTGAATACGCCCATATATGATTTTGCAACTGAATATGCCGGGAGCGGGACAGAACGCTTTCATATGCCGGGACATAAGGGTAAGGGGCCTTTAGGCGTTGAACCTTTGGATATTACGGAAATAACGGAGAGCGACAACCTTTACGCCCCGACGGGGATTATTAAGTCAAGCGAGGAAAATGCGTCTTTATTATTTGGCTCCGAGAGAACGGTTTATTCAACCGAAGGGTCGAGCCAGTGCATAAAGGCAATGCTTTATCTGGCTTACTGTTACGGGCTTTCAAGGACAAAGAAACCGCTTGTTCTTGCGGCAAGAAACGTTCATTCTGCGTTTATAGCGGGAGCCGCACTTACGGGAATTGATGTCGAATGGCTTGATCCGTCAGAAGAATTTGACGGAGGGATTTGTTCTTATCCTGTCAAAGCTTCCGAGGTTAAAGAAAAAATCTCAAAATACGGTGCCGACGTCTTAGCAGTTTACCTGACAAGTCCGGATTATTTGGGCGGTGTGCAGGATATAAAGGAGACAGCAAAGGTCTGTCATGAGGCGGGAGTTTTACTGCTTGTCGACAATGCCCACGGAGCATATTTTAAATTTTTAAACCATAACAGATACCCTGAACACAAGCATCCGCTTGATTTGGACGCCGATATGTGCTGCGATTCCGCTCACAAGACATTGCCTGCATTGACGGGGAGTGCATATCTTCATTTCGGAAAGAGTTGCCCCAAAGATATAGTTAATAAAGCCAAGGAGGCCATGCAACTCTTCGGATCGACATCACCTTCTTATCTCATCATGGAGTCCCTTGATCTTTGCAACAAGTATATTTCTGACGGATATAAAGAAAAATTGGATGTTTTTCTTTATCGTGTGGATAAACTTAAAGAAAAGCTTACCCTGATGGGGATAAATGTTTGCAAATCGGACCCGCTCAGATTGACTGTTAAAATTTCCGGATCGGATTTGCCCAAAAGGCTGAAAAACTGCGGCGGCGAGTTTGAATTTGCCGATAAGGATTATCTGGTCTTACTGTTATCACCGGAAAGCGGTGCGGATTTCGAGTCGGTGATTCTTAAGGCGTGTGAAGAAATTAAGACTTCTGTGTCTGAAACGGAGTTTAAGTTTACAGACTACAGTAAGGCGATGACGATAAGGGAAGCGGTATTCTCGGAAACCGAAGAAGTGCCGGCTTCAAGAGCACTTGGACGCATCAGTGCCGAGACAAGCCTCCACTGCCCGCCTGCCATACCGATTGTAATGCCGGGTGAACGCATCGGAGATGAAGCAATTGATCTTCTCAAACGATACGGATATGAAACAATCAAATGTGTAAAAGGCTAGGAAATCTTAATAAGATTACCGGCCTTTTTCTTTACTATATAGGAAATTGCTCCGCAATCCCCTATATAGCAAAAAAAGGCACTACGTGTAGGTTTGCGCTACTTCAGCGATAGGTATATGTCGCTAACGCGACCGCGCTCGGCGCGTGAGAGTTTCGCAAGCGAAACTCTTTTATTATATATATCCTCTCAAAATATGCTATACTAAGTAAGAGTATAGTTTTGAAAGAAAGATGAGCTTGGCGAAAGGACCCTATGAAACATAAAGTTAAAGTAAGAGGCCGTATTAAGGCTTTTATGTGGACTTCCCTGTTACTCGGAATATTGCTCGCAATCTTAAACATATATATTTATGCGCTTGATATAAGAGCCGGAATCGTTGTTACGGGATTTTTACTTATCTATATTGCTGTTGACGTTATTTATTTTGTCAACAGCTCACACAGAATTGTGTATGAGCTTGTCAACTTTGCAACATCCTATGGGCAGGTTCAAAAGCAACTGCTTAAGAATCTCGATATTCCCTATGCTGTCTTGGATGAGACGGGTAGGCTGGTTTGGGTTAACTCGTCCTTTGAGAAACTTGTGGGTAAGGGGCAGGACTACAATAAGTCCATTACTTCCATCTTCCCGTCAATTACGAAAGACAAGCTTCCGGGCAATGAAGTCGACTTCAGTGAGAATGAATTTGAGATTAAGTATAATACCGGCGACTACCTCGTAAAGCTAAAGAAAATTCCGCTTAAGGAAATGATGGATGCCAACAATCTTGTCGAGACAGGCGAGGATTATGACGGTTTTCTTATTGCTTTTTATTTATACGATAATACAGCGTTAAAGATTGCACTCCATGAAATCGACGATCAGAGTCTGGCGGTTGCACTCATTTATATTGACAACTATGAAGAAGCTTTGGAGAGCGTAGAAGAGGTCAGAAGGTCGCTGCTTACCGCTTTGATAGAGCGAAAGATAAATAAATACATGTCTTCACTTGACGGAATTACCAAGAAGATTGAAAAAGACAAGTACATGGTAATCCTTCGGAAGAACTGTATTAAACGACTTAAGGAGTTAAAGTTTGACCTCCTTGAAGATGTTAAGACGGTTAATATAGGAAACGAGATGGCTGTCACTCTTAGTATAGGTGTCGGACTTGACGGACTTACATATGCGCAGACCTATGAGTTTGCAAGGGCGGCAATCGATATGGCTTTGGGCCGCGGCGGCGATCAGGCCGTTTTGAAGACTCCCGATCAGCTTCTTTACTACGGAGGAAAGAGCCAGCAGGTTGAGAAAAATACGCGAGTTAAGGCCCGTGTTAAAGCCCATGCTCTTATGGAAATCATCAACAATAAGGACCAGGTGTTCATCATGGGGCACAGGCTCGGTGATGTAGACAGCTTCGGTGCTTCCATAGGCGTTTACAGGATGGCTGCTACACTTGAAAAGAAGGCACACATCGTTCTTAATGATGTCACCAATTCCATGAAGCCACTGGTTGATTTGTTTACCAACAATCCGGAGTATGAAGGCATGATAGTTACGTCCTCGGAGGCTCTTTCGGAAATCGGAAACAATGCCGTTCTGGTAATAGTAGACGTTAATAAGCCGAGTATCACGGAGTGCCCGGAGCTTATCGGAAAGAGCAAGTCGATTGTTGTGCTCGACCATCACAGGCAGAGCGCCGAAATTGTGGAGAATGCGACACTTTCCTACGTGGAACCTTATGCTTCATCCACTTGCGAAATGGTATCCGAGATTCTTCAGTATACGTCGGATAATGTTAAGATTAAGGCTGATGAGGCCGACAGTATGTATTCGGGAATAATGGTAGATACGGACAACTTTGCTCAGAAGGCCGGAGTCAGGACCTTTGAGGCAGCTGCATTCCTCAGGAGAAACGGTGCGGATGTTACCCGGGTGCGCAAACTCTTCAGAGAGGATGCCAATGACTATAAAGCCAGGGCGGACGCAGTCAGTCAGGCAGAGATTTATATGGATGCCTATGCGATTTCCGTTTGCGAGGCGGAGAGCTGCTCAAGTCCTACCGTTGTGGGCGCACAGGCGGCAAATGAACTCCTTAATATTAAGGGTGTAAAGGCAAGCTTTGTATTCACTTACTACAACAATCAGGTTTATATAAGCGCGAGATCCATAGACGAGCTGAATGTACAGATTGTAATGGAGAAGTTGGGCGGCGGCGGACATATGAGCATTGCGGGCGCTCAGCTTGCGGATACTACGGTGATGGATGCGATTGGGCTTCTTAAGGATACCCTTTCCGAAATGATAAAAGAAGGAGAAATTTAGTATGAAGGTAATATTGCTTGAAGATGTAAAGACCTTGGGAAAGAAGGGCCAGATTCTTGAAATTAATGACGGATATGCACGTAATTTTATTATTCCCAAGAAGTTAGGGCTGGAGGCAACTCCTCAAAATTTAAATACTTTAAAGCTTCAAAAGGCCAATGAGGAAAAGATTGCCAAAGAAAATCTTGAAAAAGCAAGAGCTTTTGCAGCCGAGCTTGAGAAACTTACCGTTGTCGTCAAGATAAAGGGAGGAGAAGGCGGTAAGGTATTCGGTTCCGTTTCTTCCAAGGAAATTGCCGAGGAGGCAAAGAAAAAGTTCGGTATAGAGCTTGATAAAAAGAAAATTGTTATTGATGAGCCGATTAAAGCATTCGGCACCTACGAATTGAATGTTAAGCTTCATCCGGAGGTTGTCGGGAAGTTAAAGGTGAGGGTATCGGAAAATGGCTGAAGAATTTCAGAAAAGAGTTCTTCCTAACAGCATAGAGGCCGAGAAGTCGGTTATCGGAGCCATGCTCATGGATGAGGATGCCATTACGGTTGCATCCGAAATGCTTTTGGGCGATGATTTTTACGTAAAGCAAAATGAAATCCTCTTTGATACGATGATTGAACTCAGTAACGAGGGCAAACCGGTTGATTTGGTAACTCTTCAGGACAGGCTTAAGGAAAAGGATGTCCCTCCGGAGGTTTCGAGCCTTGAGTATGTAAAGGACCTTCTTGACAGCGTGCCCACCGCCGCAAATATCAAATACTATGCCAAGATAGTTGCCGACAAAGCAAACCTACGAAAGCTTATAAAGGTAAACGAGGATATTGAGAATCAATGCTACGTTCAAAAGGACAGCGTTGAGTCCATCATGGATGAAGCTGAAAAGAAAATCTTCAAGGTACTCCAAAAGAGAAATGCGGGTGACTACGTTCCCATAAATGTAGTCGTCAGCAATGCGCTTAATAAAATCTCGGCATCGGCACAGAATAAGGGAGCCGTAACGGGTATTGCAACCGGCTTTACCGATCTTGACTACAGGACAGCCGGTCTTCAGCCTTCGGACCTTATATTGATAGCTGCGCGTCCTTCAATGGGAAAGACGGCATTCGTCTTAAATATTGCTCAAAACATTGCTTTTAAACAGCACAAATCCTGCGCCATCTTTTCCCTGGAAATGTCAAAAGAACAGCTTGTAAATCGTTTGTTCTCTTTACAATCGGGTGTCGACGCACAAAAGCTGCGTACAGGTAATTTGAATGACTCCGATTGGGAAAGCCTTATTGAGGGTGCTACGAGCATCGCCGAGTCTAAACTTATCATTGACGATACCCCCGGCATCAGCATAGGTGAGCTTCGCTCAAAGTGCCGTAAATACAAGCTTGAGCATGGCCTCTCTGTGGTGATGATAGACTATTTACAGTTGATGTCGGGCTCGGGAAGAAGTTCGGATTCGAGACAACAGGAAATTTCGGATATATCCCGTTCCTTAAAGGCACTAGCAAGAGAGCTTCAGGTTCCCGTAATTGCACTTTCACAGTTGTCTCGTAAGGTTGAGGAACGCCCCGATCACAGACCGATGCTTTCGGACCTTCGTGAATCCGGAGCCATAGAGCAGGATGCCGACGTTGTAATGTTTATTTACAGAGATGATTATTACAATAAGGAGACTGATAAGAAGGGTATTTCGGAAATTATAGTCGCTAAGCAGCGTAACGGACCGATTGGCACGATAGAGCTTGCGTGGCTGCCCGAACTTACCAAATTCGCAAATCTTGCAAGAGATTACAAACAACAATAAAGAAAGTCCCGAGGCGGATGCCTCGGGACTTTTTATGCGCAATCGAACAAATTGTATATGTCGCTATCGCGCGAGCACTCCACAAACGGAATGCTTTTCTTACATTAATTGATTATTCCTCTGAAATTGCCTGAACAGGACACTGTGCAGCACATGCTCCGCATGAAACGCACTTTGTTGCATCAATTTCATAGTGCTGATCGCCTGATGAAATTGCCTGAACGGGACACTGTGACTCACAAGAACCACAAGATACACAAGAATCTGAAATAACAAATGCCATAATCTTTTCCTCCTAAGATGAACGTATCGTAATGCTTGATACAAATTTATCAAAGGAATTGTAATACAAACACAGTTTCATTACAAGACCTTTTGAATAAACAATGGAATTTTAATACTTTGAGAACTCCAAAATTTCTTTTGCGTGCTTTATACGCTCTTCAGTGGGCGGTTCCACACCTTCCAACTTGTACGGAATGCCGAGCTCTTTCCACTTGTAAGCGCCAAGGGTATGATAGGGCAGTACTTCGACCTTCATAACGGTCTTTAAGGTATCTATGAATTCTCTTGTCTTCACCAGATATTCATCAACATCGGTAATGCCGGGAACCAGCACATGACGTATCCACATGGGAATATTTTGCTCCGAAAGGTAATGTGCACAATCAAGAATATTCTTGTTTGTAAAACCGGTGAGCTTCTTGTGTTCCTCGTCATCGATATGTTTAATATCAAGCATTACAAGATCTGTATATTTTAACAGCTCGTTGAACTTTGAAAAGAAAGGCTCTTCCCTGGTAAATGGCTGACCTGCCGTATCAAGGTTTGTATTGATGCCTCTTTCGTGGGCTTTTTTGAACAATTCAATCAGAAAATCTATCTGAAGTAAAGCTTCTCCGCCACTTACGGTGATGCCGCCTTCTTTTCCCCAGTAGCTCTTGTAACGTTCCGCTTTATCCAATATTTCATCGGCTGTCATGAGATTGTCCGTGTTCGGATTCCATGTATCTACGTTGTGACAGTATTGACAACGCATATTGCAACCCTTGAGAAAGATCAGATATCTGATGCCGGGTCCGTCAACCGCACCGAAGGATTCCAAAGAGTGAATTCTGCCTTTAATCATACATACTCCTTTAAGAAAAGGGGGCCGAGCTCTGCTCGACCCCCGAAATGTTAATGCTTAAACTGCCGGATTATCAATTAAAGACTCTTGTGGCAGGTTCTTGCGATAACGTCATCCTGCTGTTCCTTGGTAAGGCTGATGAACTTAACAGCGTAACCTGAAACACGGATGGTAAAGTTAGCGTACTCGGGCTTTTCAGGATGTGCCTGTGCATCTAAGAGCTTCTCGGTACCAAATACGTTTACGTTGAGGTGATGAGCTCCGCGATCGAAGTATCCGTCAAGTACATGAGCAAGGGTGGTCTTCTGCTCTTCAAGGTCATGACCTAAAGCTGAAGGAGCCATTGTCTGTGTATTTGAGATACCGTCCAAAGCGTACTCATAAGGAAGCTTTGAAACTGAGTTAAGAGATGCAAGTAATCCGCTCTGCTCTGCACCGTATGAAGGTGAAGCACCGGGAGCGAAAGGCTTGTAAGCTTCTCTGCCGTCAGGAAGAGCACCGGTAGCCTTACCGTATACAACGTTTGAAGTAATGGTAAGAATAGAAGTTGTGGGCTCTGAATTTCTGTAGGTCTTGTTCTTCTTGATCTTCTCAATGAAGGTCTTAAGAAGCCATACAGCGAACTGGTCAACTCTGGGATCGTCGTTACCGTACTTAGGGAACTCGCCCTCTGTCTTGAAGTCGATAGCGCAACCCTGATCGTCACGGATTACCTTAACCTTTGCATACTTGATAGCTGACAAAGAGTCTGCTACGTGAGAAAGACCTGCAATACCTGTTGCGAAGGTTCTTCTTACATCGGTATCGATAAGAGCCATCTCAGCTGCTTCATAGTAATACTTATCATGCATATAGTGGATAAGGTTCAAAATGTTTACATACAAGGATGCACACCAGTCAAGCATGATATCGTACTTGTGCATTACTTCGTCGAAGTCAAGGTATTCGGAAGTAATAGGTGCAATTTCGGGGCCGCACTGCATATGCTTGCCGTTCTTGTCAAGATGCTTCTCATCCTTACCGCCGTTAATAGCGTAAAGTAAGCACTTAGCAAGGTTAGCACGTGCACCGAAGAACTGGATTTCCTTACCGGTCTGAGTAGCGGATACGCAGCAGCAGATGCTGTAGTCATCGCCCCAGATAGGCTTCATAACGTCATCGTTCTCATACTGGATGGAAGATGTTGTTACGGAAATCTTAGCAGCGTACTTCTTGAACTGTTCGGGAAGTGCACTTGAATATAATACTGTAAGGTTGGGTTCAGGGCTCGGTCCCATGTTCTCAAGAGTATGTAAGAAACGATAATCGTTCTTGGTAACCATGTGACGTCCGTCCATTCCGATACCGCCAACTTCCAAGGTAGCCCATACGGGGTCACCTGAGAACAACTGGTTGTATGAAGGAATACGAGCGAACTTAACCATACGGAACTTCATGGTCATGTGGTCGATTAATTCCTGAGCCTGCTTCTCGGTTAAGGTGCCTTCCTTTAAATCTCTTTCAATATAGATATCAAGGAATGTGGAGATACGTCCTACTGACATAGCTGCACCGTTCTGAGTCTTGATAGCTGCGAGGTATCCGAAGTATAACCACTGAACAGCTTCCTTGGCATTTGTAGCGGGACCTGAAATATCATAACCATAAATCTTGGCCATTTCCTTCATTCCGTTAAGTGCCTTAATCTGCTCTGCAATTTCTTCTCTTAAACGGATAACGTCATCTGACATTGTTCCGTTACCGCAGTTCTTTAAATCTTCTTTCTTTTTCGCAATAAGGAAATCAATACCGTAAAGAGCGATTCTTCTGTAGTCGCCTACGATACGTCCACGTCCGTAGGTATCGGGAAGACCTGTTACGATATGTGTATGACGGGCAATCTTCATCTCGTCTGTGTAAGCATCAAATACTGCCTGGTTGTGAGTCTTATGATACTCGTTGAAGATCTGGTCATACTTGGGATTTACTTCATAACCATAGGTGCTTGCGGCCTGCTGTGCCATCTTGATACCACCGTAAGGCATGAATGCTCTCTTTAAGGGCTTGTCTGTCTGGAGACCTACGATCTGCTCCAAATCCTTCATGGACTCATCGATATAACCGGGTCCATAAGCCGTTAAGCTTGATACGATTTCGGTTTCACACTCCAAAACACCATCGTGCTCACGCTCTTCCTTCTGAAGCTCCTGAAGTCTGCCCCACAACTTATCTGTTGCTTCGGTAGATCCTTCCAAAAAGCTTTCGTCTCCATCATACTGGGTGTAGTTTCTCTGAATGAAGTTACGTACGTTGACGTCTACATCCCAGTGGCCGTCTTTCACAAAGCCACGCCATGCTTCTGCCATGAAATTTACCTCCTTTTATGGTAAAAAAATATTTAATCAGAAGGGACTTGCGGGCGCAGTCTCCCTACTGTTATTTACCTTTGAAGTATACTTCCAAAAAGCTTGAAGTGTCAACGATTTTGGGGATTGTACTGAGTTTTGTACAAAAATTTTTGCGCTCATGGAAAAAGAAACAATGTTGTGACCAAATGCCGGCTTGCACTTATTTTTTTATTGGGCTATACTCCCATTATCAAAAAGCCTTTGGGCGGAAAGGAAGTTAATATGACAGGAATTACCAAAGATATGACTATAGGCGAAATCCTTAAGAAGGCTCCGGATATTGCACCGGTTTTGATGGAAGCCGGAATGCACTGCCTCGGCTGTCCCGCATCTCAGGGTGAAAGCCTTGAGGAAGCCGCAATGGTTCACGGAATAGATGTAGATGCTTTGATGAAGGCTATTGAAGAAGCATAAAGAAAAAGAACCTCTGTGAGAAATCACAGAGGTTCTTAATTTTTAATCAGTACAAACTCGAAAGTACTTCGGCTGCATTTCCGTCAATCAAAAGATCACAATGCTCGCTTAAGAAACTTTCGTGAACGATCTTTTTGGGGATAACGGTTACATGCTCGGCAAGGAAATTGCAGGCCTTTATAAAGTCTGCCGCATCGGCAAGCCCTTTTGCGACTACCAGGATGTAATTTCCCGCGTCTCTGTTATAGTAGACGCACGTCCGTCCCTTATAGCCTCCGGGCAGTTTCTTGAGAAGAGAGGCTATTTCCGCGATGGTTGAGAAGGTGAAGGTTACGGAATTGGAGAGTAAACTCTTGGCCGAATCCTCCTTTTTGGGTGTTTCGGATGCATCCATAATCTTCTTCACAAGTCCCGATATCAAAGAACCTGCATCGGTAACGGTGTCCGAATCCGAATCGAGTCCGTAGTCGGAATCATCGTCATCGTCGTCAAGGTCGGGTGAAAACTTTGAAAACCGTGTGTCGAGTTCCTCCGGATCCTCAACCTTTGTAATTACCAAAACGATTGTTTCACCGACCATGGGGATAGCTTCTATCATAAGCGGGACGTTGTCCGCCTGAAAACCATATTCAATATTTGCTTTTTCCATCATATCACGGAACAAATCCTTGGCCTTATCGGAACCGTAGGCCAATTCACTCATCTTCAAATGTCTTGAAGCGAGATCATCGCGAGTGAGGGTGCACCGTATCTGATGCTCGTTTACTTTTTCTATTTTCATACGCAAATACTATAATTTTGAAGCTGTAAAGTCAACCTTCGCAAGGAAAATTTATAAACATTTATGAAACTGAAATCATGTAAATTTCAGAGGTTTAACAATACGTTAATTAATCGGACATCGTTTGTTCATTTTTGACTTTTACAATTCATTTATGCGTTCCAAGTAAAAGCTTATTCCGAAAGGAGGGTAGCGGTACTTGTAATAAAAATAAACGATTAATTCTTTGGTTTCCGATTTAACGGAAACAGTCTTTCGGCACGTCAATCGTGCATGGCAAGGAAACGTTTTTTCTTTTAAGTATTTCACAAATAAATTCACACAAACTATCAACTCATATGCAGGTAACAAACATATTGGGAAACATTGAATATTATTTGGAACGACACTTCTGTACAAAGAATGAGCACCTCTTTCTCCCATATGTTTATCACGGAAAATTTAAGGAGGATTATTTATGGTTGTAAAAAAGAGACTTTACGATTTGTATAATCAGGGAATCAAACTGTATTTAGGCGGCAAACCGGCGACTCCCGAAGCGGTGAACAACTTCTTTAACACAGAGGGAAATTATTGTATGCCAACTATAGGCTATGACGAGAAGGGCTCGATTAAAGAGATTTTCTTCGAAAGAGCCCTGGCAGCCAACGCCTGACGCACAGATCATTCTATCAAATTTAAGAAGACACAAATAGAATTGTCTGATATAATTGGGGCGGTCGGAGGTAACTATATGAAAAAAGCAATACCGGTTATAATCGCGATCGCCTTGATTTGCGTCGTTGGATTTGTGAGCTTTGGCTCTGCTATATATGAAAAATATTCTTACGGAACGGAGTATGCCGATTTAAACGAATACTTCGGAAACCCTCAAAGTGATGACGTTCCGATAGTATTGCAGGACGAGAAACTTGAATCGTTTGCAAAGTACAGGGATGGAATTGTTTATTTTGACGAAGACCTTGTAAAGGAACTTTTCACGGTCAGGTTTTACAGAGATACGAATGAGAATCTGCTTCTTTATACAAACGGAAGCGATACGATCAGGACTGAAATAGGAAGCAAATCGTATTTGGAAAACGGCGTCTCAAGCGACACGGAATATACGATCAGTTACATTGAAGACGATACGCTTTACATAGCGATTAATTATATACAGAAATTTGTCAATTTATATTATGAATTTTACGAGGACCCTTACCGGATGCAACTCTATACCGAGTGGGGTTCAAAAACCGTTGCCGACATCGAGAAAGACACTTATGTCAGATGGCGCGGTGGCGTTAAGAGCGAAATCCTTCGGAAGATTACAAGCGGAGTAACGGTCGAAGTTCTTGAAGCAATGGACGATTGGACGAAGGTTAAAACAGACGATGCCTATATAGGGTATGTCCCGAACGATTGCCTTTCGGAGACATCCACAGTTGAAGAAACTCCGGTTACAAAGGTTGAAGCCGAAGACTATCAAAATCTTTCAAAGGACGGAAAAATATGTCTTGTTTGGCAGAATATGGAAGCGGAGCAGGACGCATCGTTTTTATACAACGCCTGTGCAAAGGTTGAAGGGGTGAACGTTGTTTCTCCGACCTGGTACTGGCTTACGGACAATGACGGTAACTTTACAAGCATAGCGAATGCCGATTATGTGAAAGCTGCGGCAAATATGGGCATGGAAGTGTGGCCTTTGATTTCAAACTTCCACACGGGAACGGATATAGATATTAAGGAAGCTCTGTCTTATACGAGCAAACGTGAAAAGATTATTTCGGGGATTGTCGCGGAAACGCTTGCTTATGGGGCAACCGGCATTAACGTTGACTTTGAAAACATTCCCTCAGCCGCAAGCGAGGATTATATTCAGTTTATCAGGGAACTTTGCGTAGCCGCGCACAAAAACGGTTTGTATGTTTCGGTTGACAATTATGTGCCGAGTGAATACACGGCTCATTACAGCAGGGAAGAACAGGGACTGTTTGCAGATTATGTCATAATCATGGGCTACGATGAGCATTATGTCGGAAGCGAAGCGGGCTCGGTTGCAAGTATTCCTTGGATGGTAGACGGTATAGAGAACACCGCAAAGGTTGTCTCCAAGGACAAGATTATCAATGCCATTCCCTTCTACACCCGTGTCTGGAAGACTTCAAACGGCGAGGTTACCAGCGAGGCCGTTGATATGCCGACTGCAGCTGATTTTATTTCAAGAAACGGAATTACTGTGACCTTAGATGACGCAACGGGACAAAATTACGGCGAAATGACTTCCGGCGGCACGTATTATCAGGTATGGATGGAAGACACCTACTCCGTTACCACGAGGATGAACGTTATCGACACAAACGGAATAGCCGGTGTGGCAGCCTGGGCTTTGGGACAGGAGATTCCGGAAGTTTGGGATATTATTGAAGCATATATGGAAAAATAAAAAAAGGAATCCTCGTCGGAGGATTCCTTTTGCTATACAACTTTGGTCGGAAATGGTATACTTTAGGGTAATATGGAAACGGAAATTGTTCGGATAGATGAGAATAATATAGACTATGACGTAATTCGCCGCGGCGGAGAAATCCTTAAAAACGGAGGCCTTGTGGCTTTCCCCACGGAGACGGTATACGGTCTCGGCGGCGACGCTCTTAATCCGGAGTCATCAAAGAAGATATACGCTGCAAAGGGTCGCCCGAGCGACAATCCTTTGATCGTTCATATTTCCAACATGGAATCCTTAAAAAAGATTGTTTTGAGCATTCCGGAGGGTGCATACAAGCTTGCGGACAAGTATTGGCCCGGCCCTCTTACCATGATATTCAATAAAAATGCATTGGTTCCGAAGGAGACGACGGGAGGCCTTGAAACGGTTGCTGTCAGGATGCCGTCAAACAAGACGGCACGTGCACTCATAGATGCTGCCGGAGGCTTCATTGCCGCACCGAGTGCCAACATTTCCGGACGTCCGAGCCCGACACTTGCAAAGTACGTCATTGAGGACATGCAGGGGCGTATCGAGATGATCATAGACGGCGGTGCTTCCGATGTCGGTCTTGAGTCGACAATAGTTGACTTTACGGAAGGCAAGCCCATGATATTAAGACCCGGCTATATTACCAAGGAGATGCTTTCGGAAACCCTTGCGGAAGAAGTTACGGTGGACAGGGCAATCATTGATTCAAGCTCCAAGATTCCGCCCAAAGCTCCGGGAATGAAATATCGTCATTATGCTCCCAAGGGTGACCTCATAATCGTCGAAGGGGACAAAGAAAAAGTCATCGAAAAGATTAACTCCCTTGCAAAGAGCGATTGCGAGAACGGATTTAAGGTAGGTGTCATTACCACATCGGAAAGCTTTGGATCGTATAAAGCCGATTCGGTAAAATGCACCGGGCATGCGGGGTGTGAAGCCGAAACCGCACATGCATTATTCAGAATTTTGAGAGAGTTTGACGAGGAAGACATTCAAAAGATTTACTCGGAGAGCTTTGATGAAAAGGGAGTAGGAGCTGCCGTGATGAACAGGCTTATCAAGGCGGCGGGAAGACAAATAATAAAGGTGGATTGATTATGGTTATTGCAATCGGAAGCGATCACGGCGGATACGATTTACGTATGTCCGTTATCAAACATTTAAAGGAACGCGGGGATGAAGTCATTGACTATGGATGCCCTGACAAGACGTCTTGTGACTATCCGGTATATGGTAAGCTTGTTGCGGAAGCGGTAGCATCCAAAAAGGCGGAGCGCGGCATAGTAATATGCACCACGGGTATCGGAATCTCGATTACGGCCAACAAGGTAAAGGGTATCAGATGTGCGCTTTGCTCAGAAACTTATTCGGCTTCGCTTACAAGACTTCACAATGATGCAAATGTCCTGGCACTTGGAGCGGGCTTTGTAGGCCCTATGCTTGCAAACGGCATAGTGGATACTTTCTTAGATACCAATTTTTCCGGAGAAGAGAGACATTCACGGAGAATTGCACTTATAGAACAATAAAGGAGACTAAAATGGGCAAGGTAGTAGTTATGGATCATCCTTTGATCCAACACAAAATCGGTTACATCAGGAGAAAGGATACGGGGACGAAGGATTTCAGACAGACGATATCCGAAATAGCGCAGCTCATCTGCTATGAAGCAACAAGAGATCTTGAACTTACGGATGTTGAAATAGAGACACCTATATGCAAGACAACGGTTAAGGAACTTAAAGGTAAGAAGATGGCAATCGTTCCGATCTTAAGAGCAGGTCTCGGAATGGTAGACGGAATGCTTTCACTGATTCCCGCAGCAAAGGTTGGCCATATCGGACTTTACAGAGATCCCGATACACATGAACCTGTTGAGTATTACTGCAAACTTCCCGCAGATTGCAATGAACGTGAGGTATTTGTGGTAGACCCGATGCTTGCTACAGGCGGATCGAGCGTAGCCGCAATTCAGATGCTTAAGGATAAGGGATGCAAGAAGATTCACTTCATGTGCATTATCGCCGCACCCGAAGGAATAAAGAGGATGACAGAGACACATCCGGATGTTGATTTGTATGTCGGAGCTTTGGACGATCACCTTAACGAGCATGCATACATAGTGCCCGGACTTGGAGATGCAGGAGACCGCATATTTGGCACAAAGTAAGAGTCTAAGCCGGAACATAAAGCGTGTTCCGGCTTTTCTATTTTATTTAATGAGGAGGTTACATGAAGAGGACAGATTATATTTCCTGGGATGAATATTTTATGGGGGTTTCAATCCTTTCGGGAATGCGTTCAAAGGATCCGAATACGCAGGTCGGAGCCTGCATAGTCAGCCCGACAAACCGTATTTTATCTATGGGTTACAACGGTTTTCCGAATAATTGCTCGGACGAGGAATTCCCCTGGGAGAGAAACGGAGAAACTTTAGAGACCAAATATGCGTTTGTAACGCATAGTGAACTTAATGCCATTTTGAATTACCGAGGCGGAAGCCTTGAAGGAGCCAAATTATATGTTTCACTCTTTCCCTGCAATGAATGCGCAAAGGCAATTATTCAGGCGGGCATTAAGACCATAGTTTATGACAGCGACAAATATGCGGATACTCCGTCGACAAAAGCATCCAAAATGATGCTTGATGCGGCAGGCGTAGAGTATCGTAAATATACAAGAACCGGAAGAAAAATCGAATTGGATGTTTAAGATGCATAGATGGAAACACCTTAAAAGAGTCCTGGCAATTCTGATGATTCTGATTAGCTTTCTTTTTACTGTTCCGTTTACATCGAATGCTTCACAGTCCACCAAGGATAAGCTTAATGAAGCCAAGCAGGCGGCAGAGGAGGCGAAGAATAAGGTATCGGAGCAGCAGGACGAAGTTGACGACCTTACAGAACAGAAGAGCTCTCTAAAAAAAGAACTGAATACTCTTAACACCAACATGGAAGACCTTGCCGAAAAAATTGAGGATATCAGCAATCAGATAAGCGCCAAAGAAACCGAAATCAGTGAGACAGAGGAGGCACTTGCCGAGGCCAAAGAAATCGAAACAACACAGTATGAGGCAATGAAGAACCGCATAAAGTTCATGTACGAGGACAGCGAAAGTCTTTACATGGAGATAATCTTTAAAGCGGCCAACTTTTCAAGTCTGATTACATTAAGCGACTATGTTGATTCTCTTGCTGCTTACGATCGAAAGAAACTAACGGAGTATCAGGAAACCAGGAAGGCAATCGAGGATCTTGAGGCAAAGCTTATAGGTGAAAAAGAAGAATTGGATGAACTCAAGGCCGAAGCCGAGGCCGACAGGGAAGAGCTTGACAAAGTTATTTCAAACACACAGACAAGTTTTACCAAGTACAGTAATCTCTTAGATGATGCGGAAGAAGAACTTTTAGCATACGAGGCAGAGCTTGATGCCAAGAATGCCGATGTCGAGACTCTACAGAAACAGTTGGAAGAAGAACTGAGATTGACGCAACTTGCAAATCAGTCGGCGTGGCGTGATATTTCCGAAGTTACCTTTGAAGAGAACGACAGATATCTGCTTGCAGTACTCATATACTGTGAGGCGGGCGGTGAGCCATACGAAGGTCAGGTTGCGGTCGGAGCCGTAGTAATAAACCGAGTGCTCAGTTCCGTTTATCCGAATACCGTATCCGGAGTCATATATCAGAAGTCGCAGTTCTCACCGGTCGGCAGCGGTCGACTCGCCTATTACATGTCAATCGGAAAGACGACTCAAAGCTGCTACAATGCTGCGGATGCCGCAATGAGTGGGGTTACAAATGTCGGGAATTGCCTGCACTTCAGGACGCCCATTCCGGGACTTAGCGGAATTCAGATAGGAAATCACATATTCTACTAAACGACAGGCAAATTGCAGATCTATAAAAGGCTGAATAAATCAATTCAATAGTCCAAAAGAAAAGCACAATAATGGCAAAAAATTTATATATGGGTTGGCAACAAAAATGATTAACAGAATAATGGCAAACGTAAACAAGGTAATAGTGGGAAAAGAAGAAACGGTTAAGCTGCTGCTTACCGCAATGCTTGCCTCAGGACATGTACTTATTGAAGATATGCCGGGAAGCGGTAAGACGAAGCTTGCAAAGGCATTGAGTAAGTCGGTGGATCTCGACTTTTCAAGAATCCAGTTCACTCCGGACTTGCTTCCTACGGACATAACGGGTCTTAATATCTTCAATAAAGAAAAAAATGAATTCGAATTAAAAAAAGGACCGGTGTTTACCAATATTCTTTTGGCGGATGAAATCAACCGTGCCACTCCGAGGACCCAGGCCGGACTTCTTGAAGCAATGGAAGAAAAGCAGGTTACCATCGACGGCGAGACACATAGGTTAAATTCGCCCTTTTTTGTAATGGCAACTCAGAACCCGATTGAAACACAGGGAACTTTTCCGCTTCCGGAAGCCGAGCTTGACAGATTCTTAATGAAGATTTCAATGGGACTTCCTACCTGCGATGAAGAACTTGCCATAATGGACCGCTTCATGGCAGAGGATCCTTTAGACAGTCTTATGCCGGTCGCTTCGGCAGATGATATTAAGGCTATGCAGGAGGAATGTAAGAAAGTGTTTGTTTCTCAGGATGTAAGGCGATACATTTTGAATATCGTCACAAAGACACGTGAACATGCAAAGGTCCTTTCCGGCGTCAGCACCAGAGGAACTCTGGCACTTATGAATGCATCCAAGGCCTACGCTTGCGTATGCGGCAGGGATTACGTGATTCCGGACGATGTAAACGTTCTGGCAGTACCGGTTCTTTCGCACAGACTCTTGCTTTCTTACGGACAGGGAAATTCAAACGAGGCATCAAAGATTATAAGGGAGATTGTTTCATTAACGGAAAAACCTACAGAGAATTTCAAACGCTGAGAGGTTTAAGATGTACATATTATTTGCTGCTTTGTTTGCAATTTTACTTTATACTTGCGAACACACTGTATATAAAAGGCTTTGGAACAAAAATTTACATGTTGACGCACATTTTCTTGTAAATGAGGCCTTTGTAGGCGATGAAGCATCCCTTGTGGAAACTATCGAAAACGGTAAAAACCTTCCGCTTCCCACGGTCAAGATGAAACTTCAGCTTTCAAAGGACCTGGATTTCAAGGACAAGGACAATTCCAAGGTTTCGGACTTTTTTTACAGAACCGATCTGTATTCGATAGGCCCCAGGGAGCGCGTCAAGCGCACGATTAACTTTAAGTGCGGCAAACGCGGCTACTATGACTTTCACGGAATCGATGTCGTTGCGGCGGATCTTCTTTTTTCGTCGGAGTTTGTAATGGAGTGCGGGGCCAAATCTTTTCTTTATGTCTATCCGAAACCGTACAGGCCTAGGAACTACGAACCGATAGTCAATCGGATAAACGGTGACATTCTCACAAAGGAAAAATTTTTGGAAGACCCGTACGAGTTCAAAGGAATCAGGGAATATCAGACCTTTGACAGCCTGAAAAATGTGAACTGGAAGGCTTCGGCAAAGTCTGAAAGCCTGATGGTTAATATGCACGCCAATACAGCAGAAAAAACAATCCGTATTTTTTTGAATTTCGAGAATGATACGATTTACGAAGAGGCGGAGCTAAAGGAACTTTCGATAAGTATAGCCGCGGCACTTGCTATTGATTACTGTAAAAACGGGATTGAACTTTCGCTCTTTTCAAATGCTCCCGATATTTTGACGGGAGACTTAAGCATAGTGGAAGGCGGATCCGGAGACAGTCACATCGGAGCCCTAAACCGGACTTTTGCAAGAATGAATCTTTCAAAAAAGGCTGTTCCGTTTAAAAATCTTAAGGATATACTTTTAAATCCGAAGAGAACCGAGTGCACAATTGTTATTTCTCCTTACATGAAGGAGGACTTTCAGAATTTGCTCATAGAGCTTCAAGGTAAAAAGAAAGACTTTCTTTGGATATGTCCGGCTTACACAAACAGTAAATATGAAGTAAGAGAGGAACTTAAACAAAACACGGTAGTGATTCCGGCTAAGGAGGCGATGTATGAACTCTCGCGTTCTTAAAATAACCATGGGTGCGATTTCGGCTGTTGCGGATTTCCTGGTTACTGTGTCTGTTCTTTTGTGCGCGTTTTCGATAATCGGAACAGGGGTTCCCATAAAGACACTGCTGACGTTTGCACTTATTTTTGTATGCTTTTATCTGACAAGAAGATTTGCAAAGTCAATCATTCTTTTTGCGTTTCTTCACATGACGGTGCCTTTTTTTGCGTTTCTCATGCTTGACGGCAGTATTTCCGAGAGAGCGGTTTATGCGGTCTTGATGTTTGCCCTGCTGATATATTCTTTTTCACTCAGACTTAAGACCAAAGATGCAACGGACAGGTTTATAAATCCCGCGGCTGCCGGAATAATTATGGCGACGGGAGCCATACTTGCCGCATACAAAGGAAACGAGACATATACACGCATTATATATACTCTTGCATTGGCGCTTGGTATGCTTTATTTTCTGCACCTCTATCTTGCACGTTTTGCCTATTATGATTACGTAAACAGAAAGGTAATCGTGAACCTTCCGTCCAGGGGAATTATTAAGACCGGAGCTCCGTATGTGGGACTGATGGCACTGTTTTATTTTGTAAGTGCATTTCTTTGCCTGAACAGAGAATTTATCGAATCTATCGGACTGGCATTAAAGAACGCGATAAAGTCGTTTTTGGTCTGGCTGGTTTCTTTATTTCCGGAGGCAACGGAGGAGACGACTTTTGAAGAAAAGGCCCAAACCTTCGTAAACACCCAAGATGCGCTTCCTGAGCTCACTGCCTCCGAGGAACCGTCAATGCTTGCCGAAATCTTAGAGCGCATATTTACCTATATTGCGGTCATAGTCGCATTTGCGGCGATTGTGGCTTTAATAGGAATGGGAGTCTTAACGATAGTCAAAAAGTTCAGCGAGGCCAAAGCGGAAAAAACGGTCGATTTAACGGATGATTACGTTGAAGAGAGGGAAAAAGTGGATGCTCCGATAAAGCAAAAAGCAAAAAGAAATCTTGTTTTTTCTTCCTACGCGGACAGAATAAGGGCCATTTATGCTAAAATAGCACGGGAAAATTCAGATCTTGCGTCCAATCCCGAACTTATTACGGTAAGGGAGTTTGCAAACCTCTTCACGGAGGACAGGAAAGAAGCAATGCTCGGTTTTTCGGGTGTTTATGAAAAAGCAAGATATTCACCGCAGAAATGCACAAAGGAAGATTTAAAGAAGGCAAGGGAGTTCGCCAAGGCATTGTGAATGTCGGAATATAAATATGAAGAAAACAATTATTAAGATAGTTCTTTCGATAGCTTCTTTTATTGCGGCTTTATTGATCTTTGAATCGATGATGAATCGCGGTAACGTTAATACCACAAAGAATATGGATAAGGCCACCCTGCCGGTGGTCTATATGAATATTGACGGGGAAGATGTCAATGAACTTAAAGGCTATACCGGTGAAGTGAATCTCGGACTCCTTCGCGAAAATATTACTCCGCTTGACGACTCAAGGGGAGTAACATTTCGTGTCGAAAAATACGGTAAAAGCATCAGTGGGATCGCGGCATCGGTTCGAACCGTCGAGGGTGACAGACTCATTGAAAGAGTGAAAGTCACGGATTATACGGAAAACGAGTACAGCTGTGTGGCCTATGTGACCTTCAAGGATTTGATGGAGGAATATACGGAGTACAGTCTGGTTATCACACTTTCTTTTTCCGAAGGCGGAGAAGCGGACTATGTGACTCGCATTATCGAGGCATCCTCGTACTGCACGAAGGAGAAACTCAAGTTTGCGAGAAACTTTGCAGAGCTTGAGATATCGACGGATACAAACGGAGCTCTTTCCGAGTACATGGAATCAAACTATCTGGGGGACAACACAACCCTTCAGAAGGTTGATATTCACAGTTCGTTGGAACAGCTTGCCTTTGGAAATCTCGAGGTCGTTGAAAGAACCGACCCGATTATTTCGATTAAAGAAATTGCAAGCGAAACGGCGGTTTTCAAGATCGAATACATTATTACTCTGAAAACAGGCGGGCAGGAAAAACAGTATTTTGTAAGCGAAGGTATGCGTATCAAGTATTCTTCCGAAGTGACCTACCTCTTGGAATACGAGAGGAGTATGGAGGAAGTTAAACTTGAAAATTCCGAACTTGTCAGGACCGAGGACATTCTCCTTGGAATTTCGGATGAAAAAATAAATTTAATCGAGAGCGATGACGGCACGGAGATAGCATTTGTGTCGGGCGGAACGCTTTATTCCTTCAATACCGGCAATAATCGGATAGCGCGGCTCTTTTCTTTTTACGATGAGGAGAACTTCGACGCAAGGACCTACAGGCAGGACTACAATATCAAGCCCCTGAGCATAGACGAGGCCGGAAATGTGTGGTTTTGCGTAAGCGGGTATATGAACAGAGGCACATACGAAGGACGAATCGGAATATGTCTTTATTACTTTAACGGGATTACAAGCGAAATCGAGGAGCGGTTCTTTATTGATTCGTCAGATTCCGAAGAGGTGATGAACAAGGAACTCTCGACGCTTTGCTATTTGAACCGTGACGGTATTTTCTATATTAAGTTGGATTCCGCAATATACGGAATAGATGTGGAAAATGAAACTTCCGAGGTGTTGGTCGACAATCTTGAAGATGACAAGTTCAGCGTATCCGAGGACTCATCCATGATGGTCTGGCAGATTGGAGAGGACGTTAACAGATCGGAATCTCTGATGCTTATGAATCTCGGTACCAAGCAGATTACAAAGCTTGATGCGCCTGAGGGCGAATACATCAAGCCCTTGGCTTTTTTTGGAGACGACTTTGTGTACGGACTTGCAAAAAAAGAAGATGTTCTTACGGACGGTGCGGGCAGGACAACCTTCCCGATGTATATCGTCAAGATTCAGAGTAAATTCGGCGAAATATTAAAGACCTATTCCAAAGAAAATGTCTACGTAAGCGAGGTAAGCATTAAAGACAATCTGCTGACACTTGAGCGTATAGAAAAGGCTGACAGTGAAACACTTTCCTACAATCCGCTTGACGAGGAATATATCACAAACAACAGGGACAAAGAAGAAATGTCGAATGTTGTAAATGTCTATACTTACGGAGACTATGAGAAGGTAGTAAGAATCGTACTTACGAAGACTCTTTCAACAAAGACGACTGAAGTGATACCGAAGGAAGTAATTTACGAAGGCACAAAGGAACTAACCCTGGATAAAGCGGAGTCCGATAAGGACTACTATTATGTTTATTACATGGGAGAGCTTCAGAAAATATACACAAGTGCCTCGAATGCCGTGAAGGAAGCCAATGACAATTACGGAACCGTGTTAAACAAAGACGGTTATTACGTATGGTACAGAGCCAACAGAAACTTAAGAAATCAGATAATGGATTTAAGCGTTGACGCGGATCCGACGGCTACGGAAAACAGTGTTGCCTACTGCCTTGACCTGATACTGAATTATGAAGGAATTGTAAGAAATACGGAATATCTGCTTGCAAGGGGAGAGACGGTTATAGGGATACTTGAAGATGCCTTGGAAGATGCAAGGGTGCTTGACTTAACCGGGTGCAGCCTTGACAGTATTCTTTACTATGTAAACCGAGACATACCGGTACTTGCTCTTACCAACACCGGCGAAGCATACCTCGTAATAGGCTTCAACCAGCTTGCCGTCGTACTTTACGATCCTGTAAACGGCTGGTACAAAATGGGCTTAAATGAAGCCGATGAAATGTTCTCCGAAAGCGGGAACCAGTTCATCACGTATGTTTATACGAAGTCTTAAAAAGAATAAAAAAGCAACCAAAAACTCCCTCGGAAATTTCCGGGGGAGTTTTTCTTTGTCTTTTACAGTTCGCCTGCTTTATAACGATTTACGATGTTCTGAATTCTTTCATTGGGAACGAGCAGATCGCTTATTGAGGTGTCGTGGTTTAATGTGTCTATGATGTAAGCAATGTATTTGCTCATGTCGCAATCAATGTACCATTCTCTTGAAAGAAGCTCGGGAGTCTGGTAGATGAGGTTGGTGGTAAGAATTCGATAAATGATGCCGTCCTTGTAAGCCTTATCGAAACGATCGAGACCGTTAGTGAAAAGTCCGAAGGAAGAGCATACGAAGATACGATTTGCCTTGCGGGACTTAAGATTTGCGGCAACTTCGAGAACGCTTTCACCTGAGGAAATCATATCGTCTACGATGATGACGTCTTTTCCTTCAACGCTGCTTCCCAAGAATTCGTGTGCAACGATGGGGTTGCGCCCGTTTACAACCTTTGTGTAGTCACGTCTCTTGTAGAACATACCCATATCGAGCCCGAGTACGTTTGCAAGATAAATGGCACGTCCCATTCCGCCTTCGTCGGGAGAGATAATCATCATATTGTCTGCCGAAATGGTCAGACCCTTAACGTTTCTTAAAAGACCTTTTATAAACTGATATGCCGGCTGAATTGTTTCGAAGCCGTGAAGGGGAATTGCATTCTGAACTCTGGGGTCGTGTGCATCAAAGGTGATGATGTTGTCAACACCCATTGCCGTTAATTCCTGTAAAGCCATGGCACAGTCAAGGGATTCACGTCCGGTTCTCTTGTGCTGTCTGCTTTCGTAAAGGAAAGGCATGATGACAGTGATACGCCTTGCCTTACCTCCGACTGCCGCGATGATACGCTTTAAATCCTGATAGTGGTCGTCGGGAGACATGTGATTCTCATAACCGTTCATGGTATAGGTAAGAGAATAGTTGCATACGTCAACCATCAGATAAAGATCCATACCGCGGACGGATTCATTAATAAGACCCTTGGCCTCACCCGAACCGAATCTCGGAACCTTTGCATCGAGGATGTAGGATGGTCTCATGTATCCTGAGAAGGCTAAGCTTTCTTTGTGCTCACTTTCGCGTTCTTCACGCCACTTTACAAGGTAGTTGTTTACCTTTTCGCCGAGTTTACTGCAGCCTGCCAAAGGTATGATTCCCAAAGAGCCAACAGGTATTGTTTCCAGATTTCGCTTGTCTTCAAAAACAGCCATAAGGATCCTCACTTTTCTATTTGTTTAATCTTTTTATACGTATGTCATCACCCATAAGCTTACAGATGGTGTATGAGTCAATTATCCGCGAGAAAACACGCTCGGAATATCTGCCGCGAAGCTGATCCAGAGCGAGATTTGTCGAAATTACTGTTGACCTTTTATTAAGCAAACGCTCATTTAAACAATTGAACAATTGATTTTTGACAAAACTCGAATCCAATTCGGTACCGAGGTCATCGATAATCAGCAACTCACAATTATATATACATTGACTCATGTTGTAAAGG
Source organism: bacterium (assembly GCA_963649755.1). Classification (GTDB taxonomy): domain Bacteria; phylum Bacillota; class Clostridia; order Lachnospirales; family Lachnospiraceae; genus UBA1258. The sequence continues at coordinate 34,009 of CAVJJQ010000002.1, forward strand.
GAGTCATCCGAGCCTTTTTTGAAGGTAATCTTGGCAAGAGTGTCAAAGAATGAAATGGCACTGAAATAGATAACGGAGTGCCCCTTGTCCAAAAGCTCTTTTGCTATGCAGCCTGAGAGAAAGGACTTACCGGTTCCGACACTTCCGTAAAAAAGAAGGTTGTTTCTTTCGGTGTCAAACTTTTCAATGAAATTTTGGCTGATTGAAACAGCTCTTTTCAAATCCTCAAGGGCTTCGCCGGTGTGATACTTATATGTAAGCTTACTGAAGTTATTGTCATTTATGAAAGCATCGGTATGAGACTCGGAGTGAAGAATTTCGGCAATTTGGGCTTTGAAACAGTGACATTTTTCGTTGTTTACATATCCTGTATCCTTGCAGTCCGGACACTCATATTTTTGCTCGAGATAATCTGCGGGAAGTCCTGCCTTTTCTAAAAGTTCGGCTTTCTCTTTGGAAATATTCTTTATTCGAAGTCTTATGTCCGCATATCCCTTTTCGTCACCCGAAAGCTTTTTACTCACGGCTTCGGTAGAAAGCTTAATAAGAGTATCATCAAGATCTTTGTAACCGGAAACATTTTCCTGCACGTATCGTAAACAATCGGTATAGAGCTGATAGCTTTTTTGCTGCTTAAGCTCGTATTTACGCATTATTGCATTGTACTGTTCGTCGGTTAGGGTCATAAATAATCCTTTCGGGGTAAACGTCGGAAAATGTTTAGAAGCTTTCTTTTAACTTAAGCTTTTCTATCTCGTCGAAATCGTAATCGGTATGTATCATTGCAGTACCGGATTTATTTGAATTGGAAGCCGCAGGAGCCTTCTTTGAAGAAGAAAAAGAAGCATCCACTGTCGCAACATCGTTTAGATTCGTGACCTTTGCTTTATACCATGCGGTCAGGATCTTGTCGCAGTATTCAAGCCTGTGTGAGTCGACGGCAATTACGGTTCTTTCGCATGCCTCATTTATAACTTCAAGCGGAAGAGCGTACTGCGTATACCATTTTGTGACCATGGCGGCTTCTGCGTCGGTAGGGTAACCGTTTCGGCCTAAAGCCTTTAAGACAGTATAGACCTCTTTTGAGTACTTGGTACCCACCTTTTTGGCATCGTCCGGGGTTTGAACACCTTTTTCGGCCCAGATGAGAGCCACCTTCTTGATATATGTAAAGCTTGTTTTACCGTGCTCGATGCAGTGCTGGAGCAGGTAGTCTATAAGCTCGCAGGAAAAATTCAAATCATAGTGGATGAAATAAAGCGTCTCCATCTCCGAACGAGTCAGAGGCGTTTTAAGATACATTTCGGCTATAAACGTAATCTGAGAAGTTTCGGGATTCGATTTGAATTCTTTGAGCTGGTCTCGCGTGTATGTCGGTTTTACAGGTACGGGGACAGGTTCTTCAACCATTTCCTTGCTTACGGAAGAAGGTTCCTCGTCCGCTACGAGTTTCAGCGGAACAATCGGAGCGAGGGGTCTGGGCACAGTAATAGCCTCGGAAGGAGAAGTAAATCTGATGCCGGTCAAAACCTTGGCGTCATTGTACTCCAAAGAAATAAGCCCCATGCTTTCCCAATGCTTTAATGCTCTGCATATGTCTTTTTCGGTATGGTTGAATTTGTCGGCCATATCGGAGATGCCTGTGGGAAGCTTTGCCTCCATCATGCGCACCAGATACAGATAAACTTTGATCTGCGCATCATTGGCATCAATCATATATTTGTCAATAAAAAGATTCGAAATGGCAGTAGTGCCAAGAGAATCATCTTTATATACGGTAATTTGACTCATTTAAACCCACCCACAACCTATCTTAATTTGCGTTGTTATTGTAGCAAAGAGCCGTAAAATTTCAAATGTGAAAATTGCCGAAAACCGGGGCGTCGAATGCTCGGTGTATGATTTGGGGAGAGTGTGGATTTTGTGGATAATTTTACAAAAATCCCGATTCTCCGTGGAAAAACAAAGAAAAATTAATCCACAATTTTTGACATTTTTGAAAGGTCGGAAAATTGTGGATTAGTGGATAAATTATTTTGAAACGATGTCGTCCGCGATTTTTACGATGTCTCCGGCGCCCATAGTTATCAACAAGTCATTTTTCACACAGTTCTTAATAAGAAAATTTTTAATCTCGGAAAAATCTTTGATGTAGTATACGTCAATGCCTTTCTTTTTCATTTCGTCGAAAAGTGTAAGGGCATTTACTCCGTATTCGTCCTTTTCTCTGGCGGCATATACGTCGGTAATGATGACATTGTCGGCAAGGCTTAAGCTGTCGACAAACTGATGGAGAAAGGCTTTTGTACGTGTATAGGTATGCGGTTGGAAGACACACCAGAGTTTATCGTGCTCTAAGTTCCTTGCAGCCTTGAGCGTAGCCTTTATCTCCGTCGGATGATGCGCATAATCGTCAATAACCGTTACTCCGTTAAAAGTGCCCTTGTACTCGAAACGTCTCTTTGAACCTCCGCAATTTAACAGGGCGGAAGAGATGACGGCACTTGAAACACCGACATGCCTTGCGGCTGCGATAGCTGCCAGGGCATTTGAAACGTTGTGCATTCCGGTAAGTTTCAATGTTACGGGGATACGTGTTTTTGTTTCTTTTTCCACGCAGGTAAATGAAGGATGGCCTTCCGAGTCAAAAGAAATATCCTCGGCATAGTAGTCGTAGCTCTCACTTAATCCGTAGGTCACGAAGGGACAGCCAAGAGAAGCGGTGATTTCATCAATATTCGGGATTTCTCCGTTAATAACCAGGAAGCCGTCCGAAGGAAGCAAAAGCGCAAATCTATGGAAGGAGTTCCTGATATCGGAAAGATCCTTGAAAAAGTCAAGATGGTCTTCTTCTATATTAAGGATAATACTGATCTTGGGAAAGAAGCTCAGGAAACTGTTGGTATACTCACAGGCTTCGAATACGAAATAATCCTTGGCTCCGACGTGAATTGCGGAGTTAAGAGACTTTACGACACCTCCGACGGAAATCGTGGGGTTTAAATCCGCACTCAGTAAAATTTCCGAGACCATGGTCGTAGTTGTTGTTTTTCCGTGTGTGCCGCTTACGGCAATCGGAATGTCGTAATTCTTCATAAGCTCGCCTAAAAACTCGGCGCGGGACATGTAGGGAATGCCCAAAGAAACCATTTTGATATATTCCGGATTGTCCTTGTGAATTGCGGCTGTATAAACAACAAGATCGACATCGTCAGTGATGTGCGAAACGGACTGGTCGTAATAGACGGTTGCACCCTTAGACTCAAGGTCTCTTGTAAGGTCACTTTCTTTGGCATCGGAACCGGAAATCCTGTATCCTTCCTTTAATAAAATACCGGCAAGACCGCTCATACTGATCCCGCCTATGCCGATAAAATAAACATGCATTGGCTTATTAAAATCTATATTCATAAAAATCTCCATTCAATGGGTTTCTAAATGATTATATCATTAGAAAATTAAAACGCAATCAACCCGGGAATGATTGATAAAAAGGACAACATAGGGTAAAATTGATGTATCAAAAAAGTACCCGAGGAGGCATCAATGATCAAAAAAGAGATGATTGCCATGCTTTTAGCCGGCGGCCAGGGGAGCCGCTTGGGGGTTCTTACGGCTAAGATGGCAAAACCGGCTGTTTCTTTTGGCGGCAAGTATCGTATTATCGACTTTCCCCTTTCCAACTGTATTAATTCGGGCATTGACACGGTAGGTGTTCTGACCCAGTATCAACCGTTACGTCTTAATACACATATCGGAATCGGAATTCCGTGGGATCTTGACCGCAATATCGGCGGAGTAACCGTTCTTCCACCTTACGAGAAGAGTGAGAACAGTGAGTGGTATACGGGCACCGCAAATGCCATTTATCAGAATCTTGACTATATGGAGACCTACAATCCCGACTATGTACTCATTCTTTCGGGCGACCATATTTACAAGATGGATTATGAGGTAATGTTGGATTATCATAAGGCACACAATGCTGACGTAACGATTGCCGTTATGCCTGTTCCCATTGAGGAGGCAAAGCGTTTCGGAATCATGGTAACCGACGGTAAAGGACAGATTACGGAGTTTGAAGAGAAACCCGAGCATCCGCACAGCAATCTTGCTTCAATGGGTATTTATATCTTCAATTTCAAGACACTTAAGGATGCTTTGATTAAGCTTGCCGACAAGCCGGGACTTGATTTCGGAAAGCACGTCATCCCTTATTGTAAAGATCAGGGCTCACCGCTTTTTGCGTATGAGTTTGACGGATACTGGAAGGATGTAGGAACCCTTGAATCTTATTGGAGTGCCAACATGGAACTCATCGATTTGGTTCCGGAGTTCAACCTTTATGAAGAGTATTGGAAGATTTACACCAAGAGCGAAACTCTTCCGCCCCACTATCTTTCCAAGGATTCCGTGCTTGAAAGAAGCATTGTGGGCGAGGGAAGCGAAATTTACGGCAAGGTTTACAATTCCGTCATCGGCAGAAACGTAACCATCGGAAAGGACGCTGTTGTAAGGGATTCAATCATCATGAACGATGTTGAAATCGGAGACGGTGCGGAATGCAGCAAGACAATTGTTGCCGAAGGTACCGTTATCGGCAAGGGTGCAATTATCGGAGAAGGTGAAGAACGCGGCAATGACACGAATCCGAAGATTTACAATTCGGGTCTCGTAACGATAGGCGAAAAGACTACAATACCGGACGGTGTTCATATCGGAAAGAACTCCGTTGTATTCGGAAAGACCGAGGCAAAGGATTATCCGGATATGGTATTGAACAGCGGATCGACACTTATAAAGGCAGGTGACGAGTCATGAGAGCAATAGGTATAGTTTTGGCAGGTGGTTCAAGCCATCGCATGAAGGAACTTGTTAACAAGAGAGCTGTCGCTGCAATGCCGATAGCCGGCAGTTACAGGAGTATCGACTTTGTACTCAGCAACATGACCAACTCACACATAAAGAAAGTCGGTGTATGTACGCAGTACAACGCACGCAGCTTAAACGAGCACTTAAGCTCTTCGAAATGGTGGGATTTCGGCCGTAAACAGGGAGGACTTTACATATTTACTCCTGCCGTAACCGCAGAGAATAATTATTGGTACAGAGGCACTGCCGATGCTATTTACCAGAATCTTTCTTTCTTGAAGAACAGCCACGAGCCTTACGTCGTAATCGCTTCGGCCGATTGCGTATACAAGCTCGATTACAACAAGGTGCTTGAATATCATATCGACAAGAAGGCCGATATTACCGTGGTATGCAGGGATGCAGACGACTTAAAGTGCGTAGAACGTTTCGGAACGGTAAAGATGAACGAGGAATATCGTATCGAGGATTTTGAAGAGAAACCTGTTGAAGCAAAGTCGTCCACTATTTCCTGCGGTATCTATGTAATAAGAAGACGTGCTTTGATTGAAATGATCGAAAAGTGCGCATCCGAAGACAGATACGACTTTGTACGCGATGTTCTGATTCGCTTCAAGGACATCAAGAAGATTTACGGATACAAGATCAAAGACTATTGGAGAAACATCGCAAGCGTTGAAGATTACTTCCATACGAATATGGATTTCTTAAAGCCCGAGATTCGCAACTATTTCTTCAAGCAGTATCCGGATGTTTATTCAAAGGTTGATGATTTGCCTCCGGCAAAGTATAATGTTGGTGCTGTCGTGCACAACAGCCTTGTTTCAAGCGGAACCATCGTAAACGGAGAGGTTGAGGACTCTGTTATTTTCAAGGGAACCTACATCGGAGATAACTGCGTCATCAAGAATTCCATTATTCTGAATGATGTTTATATCGGCAATAATACGCGCATAGAAAACTGCATCGTAGAAAGCCATACGACCATTCGTGAAGGTTCTTCGTACATAAACGAGGAGGGAATCCGAATAGTAATAGAGGAGAATACGCGTTTCATCATGTAAGGAGTAATATGAAGATATCGGACATTAGGGTTAGAAGGGTTAAGGCAGACGGAAAGATCAAGGGGATTGCGTCTTTCGTCATTGATGATGTGTTTGCCGTTCATGAGGTAAGGATTATCGAAGGCGATAAAGGTCTTTTCGTGGCAATGCCGAGCAAGAAGGATTATGAAGGCGAGTACAGAGATATCTGCCACCCGCTCACAAAAGAAGTGCGTGATGAGCTTTCAAATAAACTCATCGAAGCATTCAACCAAGTTACAGATTAAGGTTATAAAGTCAAAAAGGATGTGCCTGGCGCATCCTTTTTTGCCATATAGGAAATTGCTCCGCAATCTCCTATATGGCAAAAAAGGCACTACGTGCCAAAGATGCGCACTCGCGTGTAGGGTAAATGTCGCTAACGCGACCACGCTCGGCGCGTGAGAGTTTCGCAAGCGAAACTCTTTATATCATATAGGAAACAGTTATGATTATTATTGCAGGACTCGGAAATCCCGGGAAGGAATATGAAAATACCAGGCACAATGCCGGATTTATGACAATCGACAAGCTTGCGGAAAGCTACGGAATTGATGTATCGGAGAAAAAACACAAGGCTCTGATAGGTAAGGGCGTCATAGAGGGTCAGAAGGTCATTCTTGCAAAGCCTCAGACTTTTATGAACTCCAGCGGTGAAAGCTTAAGAGAGCTTACGGATTATTATAAGCCTGACATTGCGACCGAAGTGATAGTGATATATGACGACATCACCTTGGATGTCGGTTCAATCAGGGTCAGAAAGCACGGCTCCGCGGGCGGTCACAATGGGATGAAGAGCATAATCGCTCATCTGGGCACGGAAGAGTTTGCAAGAATACGTGTCGGAATCGGTGAAAAGCCCCCAAAGACAGACTTGGCAGACTGGGTGCTCGGTCACTTCTCAAAAGAGGATAAAGAAACCCTTGAGGAGGGCCTTGAAGATGCACGGGATGCGGCACTTATGCTATTAAATAAAGAAGCCGACGAAGCAATGAACAAATACAACCGTAAGGTTGACAGGAACTGACCATGAACGTACTGACAAGTCCGGTAAGAGGACTTCCGAGTTTTAAAGAAGCTTATGATGCAATAGCGGGATGCAAAAGCGTTCTTATAACGGGCTGCGTAGACTCACAGAAATGGAATGCGGCAGCAGCCGTAACGGAAGATGTTAAAAACAGAATAATTGTGACATACAGTGACATTCGCGTCAGGGAAATTTACGAAGATGTCCGCATGTACGACAAAAACGCCAGGGTGTACCCCGCAAAGGATGCGATTTTCTATCAGGCGGATGTTCACGGAAACAAATTGACCAGGGATCGAATTGCCTGTCTTAAGCGCATCTTTATGGGACTCCCCTGCACTTTTATCACGACCTTCGGTGGCCTTATGAATGCCGGAGCCGACATAGACAGGCTCAAAAAGAGCATTATCAAGCTCTCTGTCGGAAGCGTGATTGATGAGTCGGATTTAGTAAAAAGACTTCTGACCTTGGGCTATGAAAAGACTTTCCAGGTCGAAACCGGCGGTCAGTTTTCCGTACGCGGCGGCATAATCGATATTTTTGATTTTACGGAAGAAAACCCTTTCCGAATCGAGCTTTGGGGCGACGAGGTTTCTTCACTTCGAAGTTTTGACGTACTTTCTCAACGCTCGATAGAACGCTTGGAAAGCGTCACGATATATCCGGCAACGGAGCTTCCTCTGACGGAGGACGATCTCCTTGGCGGACTTGTTTTGATGGAGGAGGACGCCAAAAAACTCACGGACTCTTTCATAAAGGAAGGAAAGACCGAGGAAGCCCACAGGCTCAATCTTTACATAAAAGAGATAAGAGAGCAGATTACCGAGCTTCCCTGGACCTTCAATGCCGACAGTTTCATCAGGTATTTCTTAAAGGACGGCCTGTCACTCTGCGATTACTTCAAGGACGTTTGCTTTATCCTTGATGAGCCTGCGAGGCTCAAGGAACACGCCGAGGCTTTGGAACTTGAGTTTAGGGAAAGCATGAAGGCACGTCTTGAAAAGGGCTATATCCTTCCGAAACAGGCAGATATCCTCCTGACCAAAGAACGGGTGCTTGCAAGTATTTCAAAGCACGGCACTTTGCTTCTTTCTACAATGCCGCAGAAAGAAACTCTTATTAAGCCCGATGTCAAGTTCGGCGTGAATGCAAGAAGCATTCCTTCGTACAACAACAGTTTCGCGGAGCTGATAAGAGCCTTAAACGGATACAAAAAGAAAGGCTTTAAAGTCCTGATTCTTTCGGGTTCACACACAAGGGCAAAACGTCTTGCCGAGGACATCACGGGCGAGGGCGTTAATGCCTTCTACTCGGAAGACAGGGGACATGTCCTGCAAAGCGGCGAAATCATGACCATGTACGGCCGTGTCCTTAAGGGCTTTGAATATCAGGATTTAGCCTACGCGGTAATTTCCGAAAGCGATATATTCGGAAACCGCGTGAAAAAGAAAAAGAAAAAATATGAGTCAAAAGGAACCGGCATTACCGACTTTAACGACCTTTCAATCGGAGACTACGTGGTGCACGAAAGTTTCGGAATCGGTGTGTATAAGGGCATCGAAAAGGTAGAGGTCGACAGGGTAGTAAAGGATTATATAAAGGTAGAATACAGGGACGGCGGCGTTCTTTATGTACCGGCGACATCACTCAATGCGATTATGAAATATGCGTCGAGCGATGCCAAAAAGCCCAAGATAAACAAACTCGGCACAAAAGAGTGGACTAAGACCACGTCCGGAGTCAAGACTGCGGTAAACGAGATTGCGGAGGAACTTGTGAAACTCTATGCCGACAGGCAGGAAAGCACAGGTTATACCTTCAGCAAAGATACTCTTTGGCAGAGAGAATTCGAGGAACTCTTCCCCTATGAGGAAACGGACGACCAGCTGAAGGCCATAGAGGATACCAAGGCCGATATGGAAAGCTCCAAGACAATGGACAGACTTATTTGCGGCGACGTCGGTTTCGGAAAGACGGAAATTGCGATTCGTGCCGCCTTTAAAGCCGTACAGGACGGGAAACAGGTGGTTTTCCTGGTGCCGACCACGATTTTGGCGGAGCAGCATTACAATACTTTCACGGAACGCATGAAGGATTTTCCCGTGCGCGTTGAACTACTCAGCCGGTTCGTGCCCGCAAAGAAGCAGGCGGAAACCATAAAGGACGTAAAGAACGGTCTTGTGGACATCCTGATAGGCACTCACAGACTGCTTTCAAAGGATATCGAGTACAAGGATTTGGGACTCCTTGTAATAGACGAGGAGCAGCGCTTCGGAGTTACGCACAAAGAAAAAATCAAGCAGATAAAAGAAAATGTCGACGTGCTGACACTTACTGCCACACCTATACCCAGAACTCTGCATATGAGCCTTGTGGGCATCAGAGACATGAGCCTTTTGGAAGAAGCACCAAACGACAGGCTCCCGATTCAGACCTATGTAATGGAATACAATGATGAGATGGTGCGCGAGGCGATTACGCGTGAACTTTCAAGGGGCGGACAGGTTTACTACGTCTACAATCGCGTGAGCAATATAGCGGAAATTGCGGGAAAACTTCAGGCTATGCTTCCGGAAGCAAATGTGGCATTTGCACATGGACAGATGAAGGAATCGGAACTTGAGAGGATCATGTACGACTTCATAAAGGGAGACATTGATGTACTGGTTTCGACGACCATCATCGAGACGGGAATCGATATTCCGAATGTAAATACGATTATTATTCATGATTCGGACAAACTCGGCCTGTCGCAGCTTTATCAGTTGAGAGGCCGTGTCGGACGTTCGAACAGAAATGCCTATGCCTTCCTCATGTATAAGCGCGACAAGGTGCTTGAAGAGGTTGCCGAAAAGAGACTTCAGACGATAAGGGATTTCACGGACCTGGGTAGCGGATACAAGATTGCAATGCGGGATCTTGAAATAAGAGGCGCCGGAAACATTCTCGGAATGAGTCAGCACGGGCATATGGCTGCAGTCGGCTACGAGCTTTACTGTAAGCTTCTAAACGCGGCGGTTCTTAAAAAGAAAGGCGAAGAGGTTTCGGAAGACTTCCTGACAACGGTTGACCTTGATGTGGATGCCTTTATTCCGAGCGAATATATCTTAAACGAAGTTCAAAAGCTTGATACCTACAAGAGAATTGCAACGATAGAGACGCATGATGAGCAGGAAGAGATGCGTGCGGAGCTAAAGGACCGTTTCGGAAGTATTCCGGCAGCCTGCGAGAATCTGCTGGTCATCGCCGAACTCAAGGCACGCGCACACAGACTCGGAATTACCGAAATCAAAGGTAAGAACGGAGAGATCAGGTTCATCTTCAAAAAGGATGCGCCCATCAATACCGCTCGAATCGGAGGCTTGCTTTCAAAGTATATTAAGAACCTCAAACTTACGACAAAGGGCGACCCTGTTTTCACGTACACGTATTATCCGTACGGAGAAATAAAAAAGGACGAAACGGAGCTTCTTAACAACACAAGCCTTATGGTGGATGAGATGATTTCAACACTCCTATAGCGGAAGTGCGGCTCTTTGAAACAGCAAAAGATACAATCGGTTAATTTTCAAAGAGTATTATATCCTACTAACAACATAGGTGTTGAATCGGCACACAATAATTGCTAAAATGTATATAATTGCGTGAATAAAAATCACAAGAAGTGTGAAGATAGACGGCATTTTTTCGATTAATTGTTATAGCAACCTACGAGGTAATTCAAAGATGAAGAGAGAAGAGCTTAATATGATAGTTAAGAATGTTGCTCTTCTCGGTCAGCTTGGCCTTTCAATTATTATGCCGATGCTTATTACGGTTGGAATTTGCTATTTCCTGACCGTGCGCTTTAACATCGGTATGTGGGTTTATATACCGGGCTTCATACTCGGAATCGGAAGCTCCGTTACGACGGCGTACAAATTTTATAAATCCGTCGTTTCCAAAGAGCAAAAAGAAAATAAAAAAACAAGGGTGTCTTTTAACAGACATATATAGGACAGGACATGAGTAAGGTTCAGGCAGCAGTCAAGAAAGAAACAGGTCATGTAGCTCTTTATACGGGAATCGGTACGGTTATTATGTGGATAGTCATATTCATATTAAACAAAGCTGTTACCGAAAAAATTCCGTTTGATGCAACGGTTTTTGTCGGCGGAATCGGCGGAACAATCGTTGCTGTACTCAATTTCTTTTTGATGGGGCTCACCGTTCAAAAGGTGGCTTCCGAGGAAGATGATTCGAATGCAAAGAATCACTTGAAGCTTTCCTATATGCGCCGCAGTCTTTTGCAGATTGCATGGATAGTAATTTCACTTGTGGCAGACTTTATCTACTGGCCTGCGGGTATTTTGCCTTTAATTTTTCCCAGTGTGGGAATCAAAATAAAAGGAATCTTTGATCAAATAAAATATAACAGACAGGAGGTGGAGCGAAAGCAAGATGGAAATTAGCATCGTAGGCCCTAAGATATATTACGAGGTCCCGATCGATGTCCCGTTTTTCGGAAGGTTTCAAATTACCGAAACGTTGATTGTAAGCTGGATAGTCATGGCTCTTATAACCGGACTTTGCATCTTCCTTACGAGAAACTTGAAAGTTGAAAACATTTCCAAAAGACAGGCTATTGCCGAGATGCTCGTGGAAACTGCCGATAAGTTCGTAATCGGCAACATGGGCGAAAAATTTGCTTACTTTGTTCCCTTTGTGGCAGCATTGTTTGCAACCAGTGTGGTTTCAAACCTCATCAGCTTGATAGGTTTAAGAAGTCCCACTGCCGATCTGAATACGGAAGCTGCCTGGGCTGTGGTTGTATTCACAATCATTACCTACCAAAAGATTAAGGCAAGCGGCTTCTGGGGCTACTTAAAGGGCTTTACTACCCCTATTCCGGTAATGACTCCCTTTAATATTCTTTCAGAGCTTGCAACTCCTATCAGTATGGCATGCCGTCACTTCGGAAACATATTGTCGGGTGTTGTAATAAGCGGACTGATTTATGCATCACTCGCTTTGGCAAGCTCAAAATTACTCGGGCTTATACCCGGAATCGTCGGTGCGGTTTTATCAAATGTACCGATTCTCAGCGTAGGTGTGCCGGCTATTTTGGGCGTATACTTCGACTGGTTCTCCGGTATCATGCAGGCATATATATTCTGTATGCTGACTACCATGTATATCGCAAATGCCGCAGAAGGCTAACAACTGAATATTATTTTATTTTTCAATTCTCAGGAGGAATTTAATATGGATTACACAGTACTCGCAAAAGGTATTGCACTCGCAGGATGCGCAATCGGCGCAGGTCTTGCACTTATCGCAGGTATCGGACCCGGTATCGGTGAAGGTAACGCAGTTGCTAAGGCACTTGAAGCTATCGGACGTCAGCCCGAATGCAAGGGTGATGTAACCTCAACAATGCTTCTTGGTTGTGCTATCGCAGAGACCACAGGTATTTACGGTTTCGTAACCGGTCTGCTTCTTATCTTCGTAGCTCCCGGCTCATTCATGAAGCTTTTAGGCTAATTCAAATCAGTCAAGGAGGTTATGAAGCTTGGAAACTCAAGAATTGGTAACACTGATTCCATGGACCTTCATAGCGCAGATATGCAACCTGTTTATTCAGATTTTGCTCATTAAAAAGTTTCTTTTTAAACCGATTCGAAACATCATTGCAAAAAGAAAAGAACTTGCGGATGCCGAGATAAAGGATGCCACGAAGGCAAAAGAAGAAGCCGAAGCCGTAAAGGCAGAGTATGAACAGAACATGAAGGAAGCAAAAGACAAGGCTTCCGAGATTCTCACATCTGCTCAGAAGACTGCAAATGCTCAGAGCGAGGAAATCATCAAGAATGCCGAAGAGCAGGCAGTACAGATTAAGGCTAAGGCCGAAAAGGATATTACCTTAGAGAAACGTAAGGCCGTTAATGAGATTAAGGATGAAATCGGCGGCATGGCTATGGAAATTGCCGGCAAGGTAATTGAACGCGAAATCAGCGCGGAAGACCATGAGAAACTGATAGACGAATTTATCGCAAATGTAGGAGAAGAGTCATGACGGAATATGCCAGAGTATATGGCGGGAGTCTGTATGACTTGGCTTTAGAAGAAAACCTTACAGACGCCATTTTGGAACAGATGAAGGAAGTAAAAGAGATTTTCAGGGCCAATCCCGATTATCTTAAATTGCTTTCCGAGCCTTCAATCAAGAAAACAGAGCGTACAGATCTGATAGAAAAGGCTTTTGGCGCCGAGGCGGAAAGGTATTTGGTTAATTTTCTTAAGATTCTGTGTGAAAGAAATCTGCTTAAAGAATATGAAGGCATGGTTTCGGAATTTACAAGAAGATATAATGCCGACCACGGTATAGTCGAAGCGGTGGCAACAAGTGCCATAGAGCTTACGGACGAACAGAAGAAGGCATTGAAGGCAAAGCTTGAAAAGGTGAGCGGCAAGACCGTTTCACTTGTTACAAAGGTTAATCCTGCTTTGGTCGCAGGATTGAAGGTGGAGCTTGAAGGAGTTGAACTCGACGGATCCGTAAGCGGACGTTTGAGCGGCATTTCGAAGAAGCTTTCAGAAACAAAAATATAAGGATGGAATGGAAATATGCAATTAAAACCCGAAGAGATATCCAAGGTCATCCGCAGCCAGATTAAATATTACGAAAATACTATAAAGGAAAGTGAGACGGGTACAATTTTGAACGTCGGCGACGGTATTGCCAGAGCAAGCGGTCTTATAAATTGTATGGCAGGTGAGCTTCTTGAATTTGAAGACGGAAGCTTCGGCATGGCTCAGAACCTTGAAGAGAACAGCGTTTCCATAGTATTGTTCGGTTCAGACGAGAAAATTGGCGAAGGTCAGACCGTTAAGCGTACCGGTAAGGTTGTTTCGGTTCCGGTAGGCGAAGCATTAATCGGCCGTGTTGTAAATGCATTAGGTCAGCCGATTGACGGCGCAGGTCCGATTGTTACGGAAGAATTCCGTGCTATCGAGTCAAATGCACCGGGAATTTGTGAAAGAAAATCAGTATTTGAACCCCTTCAGACAGGTATCAAGGCAATTGACTCCATGATCCCCATCGGTCGCGGACAGCGTGAGCTCATTATCGGCGACCGTCAGACAGGTAAGACGACAATTGCAACGGATACCATCATCAACCAGAAGGGTAAGGATGTTATTTGTATCTACGTTGCCATAGGTCAGAAGCGTTCCACGGTAACGAGTCTTGTTGAAAATCTCCAGAAAAACGGAGCAATGGATTATACCATAGTCGTTGCGGCTACGGCATCCGAAGCAAGCCCCTTGCAGTACATCGCACCGTATTCCGGATGCGCAATGGGCGAATATTTCATGTACAAGGGCAAGCATGTTCTTGTTATTTATGACGACTTGAGTAAGCACGCGGTTGCATACCGTGCACTTTCTTTGCTGATTCGTCGTCCCCCGGGACGTGAAGCATATCCCGGTGACGTATTCTATCTCCATTCAAGACTTTTGGAGAGAGCCGCAAAGCTTGATGACGAGCACGGCGGCGGTTCGCTTACCGCACTTCCCATCATCGAGACCCAGGCAGGAGACGTATCGGCTTATATTCCCACAAACGTTATTTCAATTACCGACGGTCAGATCTTCCTTGAGACGGAACTCTTCCACTCAGGCGTTATGCCGGCAGTTAACCCCGGTATTTCAGTATCCCGTGTAGGCGGTAATGCCCAGATTAAGGCAATGAAGAAGGTTGCCGGAACTCTGAAACTCGTATATTCGCAGTACAGAGAGCTGCAGTCCTTCGCACAGTTCGGTTCGGACCTTGATGCCGACACGAAGTCACGTCTTGAACAGGGTGCCAGAATCGTTGAAATATTAAAGCAGAATCAGAACTCACCCATCCCTGTTGAAAAGCAGGTTGCAATCATTTATGCCGTTACAAAGAACTACTTAACGGATGTTAAGCTTGCCGATGTTAAGGCGTATGAGTCAGGTTTATACACCTTCCTTGATACGAACCCCGACGGTGCCGCATTTATTAAGGCCGTCAAGGAAACCGGAAAGCTTGAGGAGAGCACTGAGGAAAGCTTAAAGAACGCATTAAAGGCTTACACCGAGGACTTTAAAAATACACATTCACAGGAATAAAGGAGGAAGCAAATGGCTGCAAACATGAAAGCGGTAAAGCTGCGCATTAAAAGTGTCCAGAACACGATGCAGATTACCAAGGCTATGGAACTTGTAGCATCCTCCAAGCTGCGTAAGGCTAAGGAACGTTCGGAAAAATGTCGCCCTTACTTTAAAGAACTTTATGAAACTCTTCAGACTATAGCCAACGGAAATACGGATTTTTCTTCCGTATACGCAAAGACACCCGAAAGCGAAAAGATTTGCTACGTGGTAATTGCCGGAGACAGAGGCTTGGCCGGAGGGTACAATTCAAATTTGTTTAAGTGTATGGAGGCAGACTCCAAAGGAAAGGACTATTCGGTTCTTCCCATCGGTAAAAAGGCAGTGGAATATTTCAAGCGCCGCAAGGTGGAAATACTCACCGAAAACTACAACGAAATCGCACCTATTCAGGTAGGAAGCTGTTTTGAAATCAGCAGTCTTCTCTGCAAGGAATTTAAAGAGGGGCATTTCGGTACGTTAAAGCTTGTATATACGGAATTTGTATCCATGCTGTCCTTTGAACCTCATGCGGTATCTGTTCTTCCGCTTGCTACCCTTGACGATACAAAGTCAAAGGAAGCAGTTCGTAATCTGATTATTTACGAACCCGAATCAACGGAAGTGTTTGATGCCATCGTTCCGGAATATGTTGCCGGCGTAATATACGGTGCCGTGTGTGATTCGCTTGCAAGTGAGCAGGCGGCCAGACGTACGGCAATGGAATCCGCAACCTCGAATGCCGAAGAAATGATAGAGACTCTGAACCTCCACTACAACAGAGCCCGTCAGGCAAGTATTACACAGGAGATAACCGAGATTGTCGGAGGTGCTGAAAGTTAGTAAAAAAGATAAAGGAGATTCGCAAGATGAGCGATAAACACATTGGCGAAGTGGTTCAGGTAACCGGCCCCGTTCTTGATATAAGATTCGGACATGATGAGTTGCCGGAGCTATTACATGCCATTGAAATCGATAATGGCGGCAAGAAGCTTATTGCCGAAGTTGCTCAGCAGATAGGTGACAATACGGTCCGCTGTATTGCGATGAACTCAACAGACGGTCTTGTCAGAGGTACAAAGGCAGTCGATACGGGTTCACCTATTACTGTACCGGTCGGCGAGGAATGCTTGGGACGTGTGTTCAACCTTTTGGGAGAACCCGTTGACAACCTTCCCGCACCCGAAGCAAAAGAAAGATGGTCTATACACCGTCCTGCACCCTCATATGAGGATCAGGCTTCATCAACAGAAATCCTTGAAACAGGTATTAAGGTCGTTGACTTAATCTGTCCCTACGCAAAGGGCGGTAAGGTCGGACTCTTCGGAGGTGCCGGAGTAGGAAAGACCGTTCTGATTCAGGAGCTTATTCACAATGTCGCAACCGAGCACGGCGGATATTCGGTATTCACCGGTGTAGGCGAGCGTACACGTGAAGGCAACGATATGTACAATGAAATGAAGGAGTCCGGAGTTATTGACAAGACCGCCCTGGTATACGGTCAGATGAACGAGCCACCGGGAGCACGTATGAGAGTTGCTCTTTCGGGTCTTACAATGGCAGAGTATTTCCGTGACGTTAAGAATCAGGACGTGCTTCTTTTCGTAGACAATATCTTCAGATTTACCCAGGCAGGTTCGGAGGTTTCAACCCTTCTCGGACGTATGCCTTCGGCCGTAGGTTATCAGCCTACACTTGCTACCGATATGGGTACACTTCAGGAGCGTATTACCTCTACCAATAAGGGTTCCATCACATCGATTCAGGCCGTATACGTGCCTGCCGACGACTTGACCGACCCTGCTCCCGCCACTACGTTTACTCACCTTGATGCTACCACGGTTCTTTCCCGTGATATCGCAAGTATGGGTATCTATCCGGCTGTTGACCCGCTTGATTCCACAAGCCGTGTTCTTACACCCGAAATCGTAGGTAAGGAGCATTACGAGGTTGCCCGTGACGTACAGAAGGTGCTTCAGAGATACAAGGAACTTCAGGATATCATTGCAATCATGGGTATGGATGAACTTTCCGAAGAGGATAAGCTTACCGTAAGCCGTGCCCGTAAGGTACAGAGATTCCTGTCACAGTCCTTCTCGGTAGCCGAGCAGTTCACAGGTCTTCCCGGAAAGTATGTTCCTCTTAAGGAGACTTTACGCGGATTCAGAATGATTCTTGACGGCGAATGCGATGAGGTTCCCGAAAGCTGCTTCTTACTCGTCGGAACGATAGACGAAGTTTTTGAAAAAGCCAAGAATATGTAAAGGAGGCGTCTATGGCGACATTTCCATTACTGATAGGAACTCCGGACGGCGTGCTCTTTGACGGACAAGTTGAACGTGTCATGTGCCGTTCGATTACAGGCGATCTTGCAATCCTTGCCGGACATGCAAATTACTGCACGGCTCTCGGCATGGGAGAAGCCTATGTGATACTGGAAGACGGTACAAAGAAAACGGCAGCCTGCATAGGCGGTATGCTGAGTGTGATGAACGGTGAGTGTCATCTGCTTGCAACAACCTGGGAGTGGGCTGACGATATTGACAAGGAGCGTGCGGAAACGGCGCGATCAAAGGCCGAGGAACGCTTGAAAAATGAAAAGCTTTCCGAAAGAGACCAGCGCATTGTTGAAGCAAAGCTTCGCAGGTCTTTGGTAAGACTTGGAGTTAAAGGTTAAAATCATTACATTGAAAAAACCCGAGTACACATCGTACCCGGGTTTTTTAACTATATTAGGAAATTGCTTCGCGTGGGAGAGCCAAGGCCCTCTCAGTCACCTACGGTGACAGCTCCAGCCCTCTCAGTCACCTTCGGTGACAGCTCTCCCAGGGGGAGAGCCAAGGGGGGAGAGCCAAGAGGCTGCACCTAATACTTGCCTCTCCCTT
>CAVJJQ010000003.1:0-47047 GCA_963649755.1 bacterium
CTCATAGATATTTTGAGGTATTTGCTGCCCTGTTTCATGACAGGCGGCTTTAATCTCTTCCGTCATACTCTTGGGAGCCAAGAACCTGTCGTCATTTGCCGAAACGAGTGACTCTATACCCGCTTTTTTTGCGCCTTCGCAAATTTCTCCGAAGGACAAATTCTTTCCGATCTCGTTTCTGACCGACTGAATCATCCAAAGACCCATGATGTTTTTAAGGAACCTGTATCTGTAGTCAAATCCGCCTTCGTTTGTAAAGTTTGCCTTGCGGCCTTTGTCGGAAATGTTTGCAGATAACAGTTCGCACCCCATCAAAGACCAGGTGCCGGAGCTTATGTAAACCGCATCATCACTGTCTGTCGGAACTGCCATAACAGCAGACCCCGTATCATGCGTTGCCGGAGCGCATACAAGCGCGTCAAAACCGACTCTTTTTGAAATCTCAGGCAGGAAATGTCCCAAAACGTTTCCGGGCTTAATGATTTCCTTAAAAATCTGCCTCGGATATGAAAGCATATCAATCAACTCATAATCCCAATCGTTGGCAGCAGGATTAATAAGTCCCGTAGTCGTTGCGTTAGTATATTCCTGTTTCTTTATCCCGGTAAGCAGGTAATTAAAATAATCCGGAATCATCAGCATACTGTCGGCCTTTTTAAGATCGCCGGGAGCAGTCTCCCTGATTGCCATCAGCTGATATATCGTATTAAAAGGCTGCTTCTGTATGCCGGTTCTTTTGTAAAGTTTCTCGTCCGAAATGTACTCATTAACTTTCCTGTCCATTCCGGTTGTCCTCTTGTCTCTGTAGGAAACGGCGTTACCGATACGTTTGCCCTCTTTATCAAGAAGCACAAAGTCAACTCCCCAAGTGTCTATTCCGACGGACTTCGGAATTTTCCCGATACGTTTGCATTCGCATAAACCCTTGATGATGTTTTCAAAAAGCTCATCGACGTCCCAAACCTTCTCATCTCCTGCGTCTTTATTTCCGTTTGGAAAACGAAAAACTTCTTCCAGCAAAAGTTTTCCCTCTTCCGTATGTGCAAGGATATGCCGTCCGCTTGAGGCGCCTATGTCTATTCCCAGATAATAGTTACTCATTTGCATTCTAACGGTTATAAGACTATAACCCCTCCGTTTTCTTTTTCTCTTAAATTCTATTCGGTAAAAGGGTAAAAAGAAAGGACACACCTTGTCAAAAAGTGTGTCCTGAGTTGCAGTATTGGAAATTCTTTAAATAAACAGTTCCAGTACGAAAACCACCACGCAAGAAATAACAGATACCGGAAAAAGGCTTAAGCCCATATATGCGGCAATCGCTCCGGCCGCAAGTGCCAATGCTCCCGAAAGCGGACTGCCGGTTGCATTCAAAATTGCCGGAAAGGTCATGACCGAAAGCGTTACATACGGCACATAGTAAAGAAAGCTTTTGATAAACGTATTTGTAATCGGCTTTCTGATAAGCGTAAGCGGTAAAACCCTTACGAAATTTGTGGTCAATACCATTATCGCTATGTAAAAACAGGTTTTAATCGTATCGTTCATCTCTAAGCCTCCTTATATGCGTCGGCTCTTGGCGCCAAAAGGGCGCAGACGGCGGAAATTCCGACGGTAAGAATTATCGTCCTCGTCCCTTTTGATATTCCGCTCAGAAAAGAAACATTTTCACAGCCGAATGTAAAAAGAAAGCTTAAGATAAAGCTTACGATAATTGCAATCATGACCGCTCTGTCCTTCTTTGCGGGCGGAATTATGATGGCCAAGAACATTCCGTACAAGGCTACACTGAGTGCCGAAACAAGCCTGTCCGGGAGTGCGGATCCCGCAACAATTCCGAGGCTTGTGCCAAGTGCCCAAAGGGGAGCCGCCACAAGCATTGCTCCATAGGTGTAGCTTGGATTTAGCTTTCCGGGATAGGCTATCGAAATTCCGAAGACCTCATCGGTACAACAGCACCCGACAAGAATTCTTTTAAAAAGCCCCGTCTTTTCGTCAAATTTTTGGCTTAAAGCGCAGTTCATAAGCAAATATCTTGCATTTGTAATCAGGGATATGACAAATATTTCAATTCCCGTTGTACCGGCCGCCATAAGGGCATACACGGCGTATTCACCCGCGGAAGCGCGTGTCAAAAAGCTTGAAATAAAGCCTTCGAAAATATTCAGCCCCGCCTTTTTTGCAATTATACCAAGGGAAAAAGACACCGCAAAATAACCGAGTCCAATCGGTACTCCGTCCCTTGCTCCCTTTAAAAAAGCACTTTTATTGTTCATAAAAATTCCTTTAAAAAATTCGGATTGAAATGTTTCCTGCCGTCAGACAATCCGATATACATAATAAAAGAGTTTCGCTTGCGAAACTCTCACGCGCAGCAATTTCCTATATAACAAATTAAGGGCGGTCCTTTTTAAAGACCGCCCTTTAATCAAATCATTTTTATAAACCGGCCTGAGCTGCAACCTCTGCTGCGAAGTCGTCAGTCCTCTTTTCCATACCTTCGCCTACTTCGAAACGAACGAACTTGGAAATTACAAGGCTCTTGTTTACAGACTCAAGATACTTTGCAACCGTCTGCTTGCCGTCCTCAGCCTTTACGTATACCTGATCAAGAAGGCTGATTTCCTTAACCTGCTTGGAAATACGTCCCTCTACAAGGCCTGAGAAAATCTTGTCTGCCATAATGTTTGCCTTGTCAGCCATTGCAAGACCTGCAAGTGCGGTCTTTGCTTCCTGTGATAAGAAGTTGAATAAGAAATTCATATTCGACTTCTTCTCTTCATAAATAGCAATGTCTGCATCAGACCAAACCTTATCTGAAACAGCCTTGTCGATAAGCTTCTGTAAGATGGGCTTAGGAAGGGTTGCGGGATCGTTTAATGCGGAATCGATTGTGATTTCCTTAAGCTTTGCCATTTCATCTGCGGAGATATCGGATCTTCCGATATACTGGGGATTCATAGCTGCAACCTGCATTGCAACGTTTGTCAATGCTTCCTTAACGCTGTCGTCGTTTCCGGCACCGTTTGCGGCAACCAATACGCCGATACGTCCGCCACCGTGGATATAAGAAACAACTGCATCGCCTTCAACCTTCACAAATCTTCTGAAGGAAAGCTTCTCACCGATCTTTAAGGTCTTCTCTGCGAACTGCTCTGTAAGTCCTGCATCAAGTAATGCGGAAACGTCTTCGCCGTTCATTCCGCCGTTATATGAAGAAGCCAAAGCGGTATCTGCAACAGACTGTACGAAATCCTGGAATACTTCGTTCTTTGCAACGAAGTCGGTCTCGGAGTTTACTTCACATACAACTGCCTTGTTTCCGTCAATTGCAACACGGCAAATACCCTCTGCTGCAATTCTGGAAGCCTTCTTTTCCATCTTGGCTGCGCCGCTCTTTCTCAAGAATTCAACGGCTTCATCCATATTTCCGTTTGTTTCGTTAAGTGCCTTCTTGCAATCCATCATTCCGGCACCGGTCATTTCACGTAACTCTTTTACCATGCTTGCGGTAATGTCTGCCATGATTATATTCTCCTTGTTCTATTAAGCTTCTGCGTTAGCAATTTCTTCGATGTCGGTAGCTTCTGCTTCTGTATCGGCATTTGCGTCCTGAACATCTACTGCTTCACCCTGATTTGCCTCGATAACTGCATCAGCCATCTTGGAAACAATAAGCTTTACGGCTCTGATTGCATCATCGTTGCCGGGAATAATATAGTCAAGTTCTTCGGGATCGCAGTTTGTATCGCCGATACCGAGTAAGGTAATTCCCAAAGACTGAGCCTCGGATACACAGATGTGTTCCTTCTTGGGGTCTACTACGAAAATAGCATCGGGAATTCTCTTCATGTCCTTGATACCGCCAAGGTTCTTCTCAAGCTTGTCCCATTCCTTCTGAAGGTTTGCAACTTCCTTCTTGGGAAGTACTTCGAAGGTTCCGTCGGTAGACATGGTCTCGATAGCCTTTAAACGTGCGATTCTTGACTGAATTGTCTTAAAGTTTGTAAGCATGCCGCCGAGCCATCTCTCGTTTACATAGTACATACCGCATCTCTCGGCTTCGGTCTTAACCGCATCCTGAGCCTGCTTCTTGGTACCTACGAAAAGAATGATACCACCCTGAGCAACGATATCGGAAATTGCGTTGTAGGCTTCGTCAACCTTGCCAACCGACTTCTGAAGATCGATGATGTGGATACCGTTTCTCTCTGTGAAGATGTAGGGAGCCATCTTAGGGTTCCATCTTCTGGTCTGGTGTCCGAAATGAACACCTGCTTCAAGCAACTGCTTCATTGAAATAACGCTCATTTTAAAATCCTCCGTTTTGGTTAATCATCCGCATGTACCCTTTTGTCCGTCAACCGGGGCGTTTACCGGCACCGACGGAAGTATCATGCGTGCTTTTTAGTCACAGCGGGTAGATTATATCATCTGCCTTCGCTCAATGCAAGAACTTTTAATTTTTTTTCGTGATAATTTTCGCTATCGTCTCAAAATCCGAATTCGGTGCGATTTCAAAGGTTCCCACACAGATATACTTGTCATACCCTTCTTTGCAAAGATATTTGTCAAACTCGACAGCCGATTCGACCAAGCCCGCTTCGTAAAGTCTCCTGCTCACGCTTACCGAGCTGTCTCCCCTGACTATTGTCAAAGTAACGGTTTCTCCGTTGTCTGCATATCCGTCTTCGCCTTCCGGCATTGGATTGATATGTGTTTTTTCACTGTCATTTTCTTTATCCGAATCCGAACCCGAAATATCGTCTTTAAACTGCTCATTGCCTGTCAAAGAATCATTGCTTTCCCCTACTTCATCATTTGAACTTAAGGATTCTTCCTCTTTTAATTCGTTTGAACTCAAAGCCTCTTCTTTCTTGATATCATTTGACGTTGCATCGTTACCGCTGATTTCATCGTCACATGATTTGCTCAGTTTAGCATTATTCTCAATAAGGGTACTGTTGTCTATTTCTTCGACGGGTCTTGATTCCCTGCTGTTTGAAGCACCCATAACAAGTGCCGCCACTATTATGCCGGCACCTATTCCTCTCAAGTAAGATTTAATATTCATTTGTCTGCCCTCTTTACGGAGTAAAGATCAAGCACCAGCTTTACCTCTCCGACTCCAAGGTTAAGCTCCTTGGCAATCTGCATGTTGGTCTTGCCTTCTTCGTGGAGCTTTCTGATGAGCTCGTTTGAGTTCTTCTTTCCGTCGTTTAGTATTTCCGAGGTTTTCTTTTGTGACTTTTCCTTTGTCTTAGCACTCGTATTTCTTTTGTTAGCGGGCTTTTTTTCTTCCGGCACGGAAGCGATTATATTTTTGGAATCTGCCGGAATAATCTCGGGTTTGAAAGGAGTAAAGACCTTAGGCTCTTCTTTTTCTCCGGGCGCCTCCGTCTTTTCGTCCTCAACCTTCTTTAAAATTTCATTCTTGACGGTTTCAAGTTCTTCCTTTGAAACCTTTATCTCCTCACCGGCGGTCTTGATCTTTTCATCCTTGTCATTGAGCATGTCATAAAGAAAAACCGCTTCATTGTGATTGTCATTAATCTTTTGTAAAACCGAATCCGAATAATCCGAAACCTCCATAATCTTCTCGTTTGAGAGTTTTTCAAGGGCTCGTTCCGTTTTTTCGACAGAATAGTTCACGGTTTCTTCGACCATGTCATCTATTCTCGACTTTGCATTTTCAACTTCCCTGTTAATCAGATTGCGTATTTCTTCCTTGTGATCCTCTTCTTTTTCCTTTTTCTTGTCGGGGATAAAGAAACTCACTGCGAAAAATACACCGCCTATACACAGTAAAACAATTTCAGTAACACTCATATCTCTTCTCCGGTTTAAATTCTTACATCAAACCCTGAGCCTATTCCCTTTCTGACTACGTGGCCACCGCCATCATCTTTCTTTTTCCTGTTACGTCCGCCGTCTCCGTAATACTCGTTTGAGCCCTTTTCTTTTGAATCAAACTCGTGCCGGTAAGCCTCGGTATCGTCCTTTTTTTCAACGGTATTCATCCGTTCGTCGACATGCCTGTCGACAGTGGTCTCAGAGTTCATCTGATTGACCAAAGGCCTGTTGTCCTCCTGCTGCTTTATTTGCGCAAAATCCTGAACTCTTTGTATTCCCCCCGAAAGTTCAATCGGACTGATTCCCATTTTGCCTCCAATATAGGTCTGTCATCTAATAGATGGCAACCATCTTTACATCGCCCGCTTCTTTGATGAAGCGGCAATACTTAAGCTCACTCTTAACGACCTGCGACACATCTCCGATGCATATTTTTGTGCCGGGATAAACAACACCGGTCACTATTACCTGACCTGCCGTGGGAGCGTCTTTGTCAAATTTTTCCAGAAGACCTTTTAAATCATTTTCAATATCGGCAAGCTTTCCGCTGAGTTCTTTATTGAGAACCGCAAGCTTTTGAAGCTGAGTCAACTGATCTCCCGAAAGCTTAATTCCCTTATGAAGCTTTTCCATTGCACCTTCAAGCACGGGTTTAATGGTCGAAAGCTGTTTTAAAACGGCGGTCTTCGCTTTTTGAAGTTCCAAAATATTTGCCTTTGCTCCGACATCCATTCCGACTTCAACTATCGTATCCGCGGCCATGTTCGAACCGAGATTCCTTACCTCTATGGAATTTGTGGCACTCACACGGCCTCCTGAGATAAAGCCTCTTTTACCTACTACCTTTACTTCCGTTCCGGCAATTACCGTGGAGTGAAGTATTGATTCGGAAGTAACAAAGCCCCCGGCTGTAATGGTAGCATTTTCTATGAATTTCGCAACTATATTTCCGCCTGCTTTTAACACGCCCTTATGCATTCCGTTCATTCCGCGGGCAATGGTGATGTTTTCGCCGGCTTCAAGGTAGGCGCCTTCCACGACACCCCTTACCTCTATCGAGCCCTTTGCCTTAACGGTAAAGTTTTCGCATACGTTTCCGTTTATGCAGATGCTTCCGTCGTAGTCAATGTTTCCGACCGAGGTATCGACATTTTCTATCTCAAAAATGTTTGATACAAAGACCTTTCCCTCTACGTAGGAAACATGTCCCGATACGAGGGAAATCAGCTCGTCATCCTTACATTCGATATTATGACCGTACTTCAGTACTTCTCTTTTTACATCTCTTGGCTTGATGAGCTCGCCCTTTACATTTTGTCCGGGAGTACCGCTTGTTTCCGGATATAGCCTTGCAAGCACATCGCCCTTCATGCAGTGATTTATGGTATTTAAATTAAAGAAGTCTACCGACCCGTCTTCTTTAAGAGTCGGCTTGGCATGAGGATCCGTGTTAAAAAAATATTCGATTCTCGCATCCGTTCCCTGCACGACTTGTAAGCCTCTTGCAAGTACCGTATCTGTACCGTAAGGCCTGTCTTTTAAAAACTTATCGATTGCGGCATCATCAAAGCCGCAGACCACTCCGCGGTTCTTAAACTCCCGCATGAATTCGTCCTTCGGCATCAGTTCCCCACCTTCAAAAGGCGGATACATTCTGACCGTAACCGTCATATTGTCCGGTGAAATCATGATCTTTACGAATTCACCGTCCTTGTATTTAAATTCGGTAAACGTAGGAAAGAAAGCAGTCTTTTCCAGATTTGAAACCTTGTCCGCCAAAGCTTTCGTATCATAAGAAATATTTTTAATGGATAAATATTCAAAAAGATCGTCCCGGTTTACGGGATCTCCTCCATCCGTCGGCGGAATGAGTTTAATGCAGCACATAGAATTGTGCGGAAAAATCTGAAAATACCCGTTCATACCTAACCTCCCAAACTGCCTTTTGAAAATTTCAAAGGCATTCTCTTTTGAATTGGGTTCCCGTCCCAATTCGACACTACATAATTTCCGTTAAAATACCCATATATTTTCCCAGCTTAACCTTCATCTTCTTAAGTGCTCTCGTGTGAAGCTGAGAAACTCTCGATTCCGTAACCTCCAAAGTATAGCTTATTTCTTTTAAGGTTAAATCTTCGTAATAGTACAGTAAAATAACCTGTCTTTCTTTTTCCGTTAAAGTATCAATGGCCTCCTTGAGCTTCTCCTTAAGCTCCTTTTTGTCCAAAGCCTCCTCGGGGCCTTCGTAATGAGAAGCCAGATTCTTCTCATTCGGCACCTCCGCCCCGCTTTCCATAAACTCGTTTAAGGAAATAACGTTGGTAACCTTCAACTGACATTGCAGTTCGTTTAACTCATCACCCGAGATATTGAGCCTTTCGGCGATTTCCTCGTCAGTTGCCGGATGACCCTTTTCAAGCTCGATTGAAGCCATCGCGCTGTCCAATTCTCTCTGACGTTTTCTGACAGTCCTGGGTATCCAGTCCATCTTACGAATTTGGTCCAAGATTGAACCTCTGATTCTGAGGCTTGCATAGGTTTCAAACTTAACATCCATGTGCGGATCGAATTTGTCTATCGCATCGATAAGCCCGAAAATCCCGTAGCTGACCAAATCTTCATACTCGACATTATAGCCTAAATACATACTAAGGCGCCCCGCTACTACTTTCACTAACGGAGCGTATTCCAAAATCAATTGTTCACGTATGTCGGCACTTTTTCCCGCGCCGTATTTTTCCCACAGCTTTTTTCTTTCCTGCTCGTCCATGTGCGCATTCCATCCTCTGAAGTTCAGGCTTCAATCCGCCCTTAAGAATCTTTCTTCGTATCCGTTTCGGATTCTTTGCTGTCTGCTTCTTTCTCTATTACCTCACCCTCATCGGAAATCTTCTTATCCTTAAGATTTTCTTTTTCAATATGGTCAAAAAAGAGCTTTATCAGGGAACCGATAAAATAAAAAATAACAAAGGTCGCAAGCAATGCAATGAGCATCGTCTTCAACCCCAAGCCTTTAATATAAACCGTTAACGATGTGACTGTTCCCGCTACAAGCATTATTATCAAGGGAATCTGCTGTCTCTTCAAGACTATATGACCCTTTCTTCCTTGCCGACCGCTCTGATTACGTAATCGCCGGTCTCAGGATAAAAAATAACGGTGCGTCCGTAAGAATTGCCCGTATCCTCTGCAAGAATCGGAATTCCAAGCTCTTTAAGCTTCTTCTTGCTTGCCTCGACATTTCTGTCTCCGACTCTCACAAGTTCGCTGTTGTTCTGGAAGGCAAACATCTGGGCTCCGCCGGCTATCTTTGCGACCATTCGGCTCCTCTTTGCCCCGTTTAGTTCCATTTGCCTGACCAATTCTTCTATCCCGGTATCTGCAAATTTGTAAATATTGCTGTTATTTTTGATTGCAAGCGAATCCGGCAGCATTACATGCGCAAGACCGCCCACTTTTGTCAACTTGTCGAAAATGGCGATACCGACGCAGGACCCGAGTCCCAGCGTCGTAACTCCGTCGGGGCTCTTTACCACCTTTAAGTCTGCCATCCCGACCTTTACTATCTCACTCATACGCACTCCTGCGAGTTATTACATATTTATTCCCAGCGCACTTAATATTTTAGCATATGACTCAAGCTCGGGCACCAAAATAAAGTAACCGTCAATCTCATAGTCATCGCTGAACTGGGTTTGGATAAGCAAAAGCTTATCGCCTAAAGCACCGAATTCAATTGCAGGAACGCTCAATATGGCACCGGCCATGTCTACCGTAAGATCCGGAACCGAAGGGTAAATCTTTAGGTTTGTAAGGGTTGAAAGTGAATTCAAATAAGCTCCGGTAATGATATTTCCGATTTCCTTAAGTGCGGAAATCTCCATATCATCAAAGTTTTCACCCTTCGGCGCCATTCCTCCGAAGAGCTTGTTTACCAAATGATAAGCACTTTCTTTTTCAAGCAGGAACATAATGCTGCCGCTTATATCACCTTCAACCAAAAGGTAAATCCCGGCCATTATGGTTTCTTCGCCGCCCATCAAGGTTCCGACCTCGTCAAAATCGAGAAGTCTTACCTGCGGAACCTTCATGTCAACCTTGCACTGAAGCATTTCGGCAAGAGCGGTCGTTGCATTTCCCGCTCCGATGTTTCCGATTTCCTTTAGAACATCGTAGTACTGTTCCGATAAAGAATCTAAACTGAGTTCACTCATATGTGAATTCCTCTTATTCCTTTTCTCCTATAACTGCGTTTAAATCAAGGATTGAAATGAGTTCATTTCCGTACTTCCCAACGTTTGAAACGAAGTTTACATGGTCGGAAAGATTGTCCTGAGTAACCTTTTCAATCTGTGTGCTGTCAAGGGTAACAACCTCTTTAACCTCGTCGACGATTATTCCGATTGCGCCGTTTGAGTCTACCTTCAGAATAATAATACGGGTGTTCTTGGTAAGCTCGTCATCCGAAAGTCCCATCTTTAAACGAAGGCTCATAACCGGAACCACGATGCCTCGAAGATTGATGACACCTTTTAAGTGAGTCGGCACCTTCGGAACTCTTGTAATGTGCTGCATCCGGACAATATTGTCTACGTAGCTGATGTTGATACCGTATTGCTCGTCGCCGATTTTGATAACTATATACTGGGTGGCTGTGATGTCTTCCTGAGTTCTTAATTCATCCATCGAAATTTCCTCCTTAAATCAAAGCATTCGCATCAAGTATAAGTGCAACTTCGCCGTCGCCTAAGATTGTGGCTCCGCTGATAAATTTGCATTTGCTGATATACTTGCCTAAGGACTTGATAACGATTTCCTGCTGTCCCATAAGTTCATCGACCACAAGACCTGCGAGACGATCGCCCTTCTTGACGATTACAACCATCAGATTGTCGTCCTTGTTCTTTGACGATTCAACTTCAAGCACATTTGAAAGCCTGATAATCGGGATTACCGAGCCGCGAAGCTGAATAACTTCCTTTGCCTGAACAAGCTTTATCTCGTTTGCGGGCACATCTTCTATGGTCTGAATCGAGCCTAAAGAAATGGCATACTTTTCATTGCCTACAACAACCATGAGTGCCTGAATGATTGCAAGTGTAAGAGGAAGTCTTACGGTCCAGGTACTGCCTTCGCCGAGCTTGCTCTTTACCTCTACCTCACCGCTTAAGGCTTCGATCTTTGACTTAACAACGTCAAGTCCCACACCGCGTCCGGAAATTTCCGATACCTGCTCTTTGGTAGAGAAACTCGGAAGGAACAATAAATCGATGATTTCCTTGTCCGACATGTTCTCTGCCTGCTCGGCAGTAATCGTACCGCGCTCAATTGCTTTATTTTTAACCTTTTCAACGTCAATTCCGTTACCGTCGTCTCTTACTTCTATGACAACGTTATTGCCGTCCTGATATGCATCCAAATAGATATTTCCGACTTCCGGCTTTCCTCTTTGGAGTCTGACCTCTGCGGATTCAAGTCCGTGGTCTGCGGAATTTCTGAGTAAGTGCATCAACGGATCGCCGATTTCATCGACAACGGTTCTGTCAAGTTCGGTTTCTTCACCTGACATGTGAAGTTCCATCTTCTTGCCAAGGCTCTTCTGCAAGTCTCTTATCATACGAGGAAACTTACTTACAACCGATTCGATGGGAACCATTCGAACCTTCATAACCGATTCATGAAGGTTGGTGGTCACACTCTCAAGGTATTCTATCTGCTCATTGAAATTTGAATTATGAGATACGCCGTCGGTACTCGATGCCGAAACAAGCGAGTTCTTCGCGATAATAAGCTCACTTACGAGATTCATGAGTACGTCGAGTTTTTCGATGTCTACACGAACCGTTCTGTTTACAACCGGCTTTGCGGTTGCCTTTTTGTCGGATGCGGCAGGCTTCGCAGTTTCTTTTGCCACAGGCTTTGCCACTGCCGGCTGAGTTGCTTCTTTCTCCGGTTTCTCTGCCTTAGGCTCTGTATTTTGGGTCTTTACACCTGCAAAGTCGGCATCGGTAAGCTCGCGTCCCAAAGCATCCTCTATTTCCGAAACATTCTTTACGGCCGCAACAACGGTATCGTAAGAATCTCCCGATACAACTATTACGCTGAAATCAAAATTAAACTTTTCATCCTCTATATCCTGAGTCGAAGGATTCGACAAAAGAATTTCTCCGTGTTCTTCCAAAGCCTTGAATACGAGGAAGGCACGGGCTGCCTTTAAAATACAGCTTTCCTGCACCCAGACGGTAATTCCGTAAAAATGCTGTCCGGATTCCTTTGCCTTATCAAACAAATCCTTCTCGGTATCGGTAAGCTTTATCTCCTGCCATTTTTCCTTGGAGTTTCCTGAAGCTTCCGAGGGCTTTTCTTCCTTAACGGTTTCCTTGGCAGGTTCGGGTTCTGTGTCTTTCCCGCCCTTTGAATTCAAAATGTCATTCAGGGCTTTTATAATAGGTTCATTGTCATTTGTACCTTCATCCGAGGTTTCCTGAATGAGTGAAACATATCCCTCCAATGCATCAAGACACTGAAAAAGAATATCTATCATATTAGGCTGAACCTTGATATTCCCGTTTCGAACCTCAGAGAAGACGTTCTCCATGTCATGCGTGAGATTCTGCATGCGCTTATAGCCCATGGTTCCTGCCATACCTTTTAAAGAATGGGCAGCTCTGAATATCTCATTAATCGTGTCCATATTCTCAGAATCCTGCTCAAGTTCAAGAATCTGAGTGTTCAAACTCTGCAAGTGCTCCTTGGATTCATCCAGGAAAATTTCAAGATACTGACTAACATCCATTTTAGTTGACTCCTACATTCATGACTATCTCCGAAGCAACATTCTTTAGCGGAACGACAGTGTCCGTAAGGCCTGCATTGAAAATCGCCTTCGGCATCCCGTAAACCGTGCTGGAGCTTTGGTCCTGTGCGATAACGTAAACTTTTTTCTTCTTCGACAGATTCACGATTCCTTCGGTTCCGTCAGCTCCCATCCCGGTAAGGACTACACATACGACCTTGTCCTCCGAACAATTGGCAAGGGATTCAAACATGTAGTTTGCTGCGGGTTTTACGCCTTCTCTTGCCGGTTCGTCACTGTAGCGAACCTTGAACTGTCCGTTTGCATTGTCAATATTCAAATGCTTACCGCCCATCGCAACATATG
The DNA here is from genome assembly GCA_963649755.1 of bacterium. Taxonomy (GTDB): domain Bacteria; phylum Bacillota; class Clostridia; order Lachnospirales; family Lachnospiraceae; genus UBA1258. The sequence continues at coordinate 13,013 of CAVJJQ010000003.1, forward strand.
CATGACCCGGATAAAGAACTTCTCCGTCAACAGCCTCCGAAACCTCGAGCTCGCTTAAATCATTAAGTCTCTCGGCAAGTGACTTCGTGAAGCCTGCCGGCATATGCTGTACCAAAACAACCGGACATTTAAGATTTTTGGGAAGCTTCGGAATAACTTCCTGTAAAGCTTTTGGTCCGCCTGTTGAACTTGCTATTGCTACGATTTGCTTTCCCTTTATGGCGTTTGACGATCTGCTTGCAAGCTCTAAAAATTTCTTGGTTGCTTCCTCGGATGCCTTCTTTTCGTCGGGAGTTTCCTCGGCAAAAGAAGAAGGATTGCTCATGCATGCGGTATCGAGAATTTCAAGTAATCTCTTACTGAATTTCCCTTCCCTGCAGTCTCTTGCGTTTTCGGGCTTATGAACAAAGTCAATGGCTCCCAAAGCAAGTGCATCCAAAGTCGTCTTTGCGCCGTCATAGGTATCGGTGCTTGCCATAACGACACGGGCGGAAATATTTTTCTCACGTAAGACCTTTAAAAGCTCGAGCCCGTTCATCTTCGGCATGTTTACATCCAAGACAACGGCATCATAGCTCTTGCGCATGAGGAGATTCAGTGCTTCCTCTCCGTTTGTCGCGCGATCCTGAACATGGAACCTTGAATCTTGGTTGATTATATCACAGATAACGCTTCTCATAAGTGCAGAGTCATCTGTAACTAAAACATTTTTCATAAATTTTGCTCCACTTAATAAGACAATTAGAAAACGTTCTTATTTTTCCGCATTATTTTTCTTTCTTCTTCGAAGATATATCGAATAATTTCCTCGCGAACATCAACCTCAATACCCACAAACTGAATGCTGTGCTCAAATTCACCCGGACGGTTATCGATTGCCTTTCCTCTCAATACTCGTCCTATCATCTCATATTCCTTTAAGTGACCGTTTATATAAAGATTGAAAGAGCAGTAAACATAGGTATCCACTTCAAAAAGGGTATCGGTAATAAGCCTCATTCCGCCGCCGCTTAAGTCACATATCAATGCTCTTCTCAGCGGAAGCCCCTGTACTATCGTCATGCGTCCCTTGTCCACGGAATCGGCTTCATCTCTTTTAAGCTCTCTCATGCGCATGTCGATTACACAGTTAAATCTGTAATATTCGCGTCTCTGAAACCTTCTTAAATTGCTCGTTAGTTCAAAAGCAAGCACGTAAATATTGTTGCTCTTATACCTGTCGTATATCCTTGCCGAACACTGATACAGCCCTTTTGCGGTATTAAAGCACAAATTGTATTCGCCATCGACCGGAAGCAGGATAAGCTTTGTTTTTTCCATAGGCATCAGGATTTCAAGCTTATCATCCGTAAGTATCGTGTTTACCTTGGTAGTGTAAACCTTTGGTTTCTTTTCTTCCTCGGCCATTGCCCGCACTATTGCGGATATTTCAACTTTGTCACCGTCAATTACAATATCAGATAACATTTGCCCCTCCGATTAACCGTTATTTGTATCTTTGAACATTTTCCCCGTTACTATATGCGAGAAGAAGGCTGCCATACCTCTCTTCTTTACACTTGCCACACTGTCCTTGTTCATAAGGACACGTGCAATCTGCTCATATGCCAATGCCGATTTTGCATTCGGAGTCTGAATGGAAACCGGAGTCTGCTGCATAACAGCCCTTGACAGGTACGGATCTTCCGGAACCGAGCCCAGGAAACTTACCGGAAGCTTTAAATATCTTTGAACGACCGCATTCAGCTTATTGTAAAGTGCCACACCTTCCGCTGCATTCTGAACCTTGTTTGCAACCATTTTTATCTGCGAGTTTTCGCTTGAAAATCGCTTATGCCTTGCAAGGGCCTTGAGAAGCGAATAGGAATCGGTAATCGATGTGGGTTCGGGAGTCGTAACAAGCAATATCTCTCCGCTTGCAACCAAAAATTCCAAGACCGCATCAGAAATTCCCGCTCCGGTATCGACTATGATTACGTCTGTTATGGCATCAAGCTCGGCAAGGTTCTGAATAATGTAGATAAGATGTTCCCTGCTCAAATTTGACATGCTTGCAATACCGGATCCCCCGGAAATAAAGCCGACATCCATGGGGCCCCAGGTAATAATTTCTTTGATGCTCTTCCCCTGATATATCAAATCGGCGAGATTGTGCTTTGGAACCGCACCGAACATTACCTCAATATTCGCAAGTCCGAAATCGGCATCCAATATAATTACGCGCTGCCCCATCTTGCGAAACTGAATAGCAAGATTGATGGAAGTATTCGATTTACCCACTCCGCCTTTACCGCTTGTCACGGTAATAACTCTCGCAACCGGTCTTGAAGGCGCCTGATTCTGGGCTTTGATAATATTTCTAAGCTGTTCTGCCTGATCCATTAATTCCTGCCCCCTAAAAGGTTCTTAACCGTTTTCTGTGCATTAAAGTTTTCAATATCGTCGGGTACATTCTGTCCGCAGGTCACATACGAAAGATCCGCACCCGTGTATAATTTCAGATTGAGAAGATTACCCAAAGCCGTTGTTTCGTCAAGCTTTGTGAATATCAGTTTGTAATCGGTAATCTTTGAATAAGCGTCGGCAATGGACTTTAAGTCCCTGTATTTGGTAGTTGCGGAAACCACCAGATAAACTTCCTTGTCAACCGAATTGTCAACGGAATGGATGAAACTTCCCATCACGCTCTTCTGTTCCTCATTCTGATGGGAATGTCCCGCCGTATCGACAAAGACATAATCAAACCCGGCAAAATCCTTTAATGCCGACTCGATTTCCTCTATGGTGTAAATAATCCTAAACGGTACTTCCAGAATATTCGCATAGGTGCGAAGCTGCTCTGCGGCAGCAATTCTGTAGGTATCGGCCGTCAGCAATGCCACTTTCTTTTTAAGCTCGACACTGAATCTCGATGCAATCTTTGCAATGGTCGTCGTCTTTCCGACTCCCGTAGGGCCTACAAAGAAAACCGTCTTCGGTCCGTGTTCGGAAGGAGTAATCGGTGATGCCTTTCCGAATTTAAGTATCATCTTCTGATAGATTCCGGCAAGCACGACATCAATCGGGGTGCCGTTTTTGGTCACCTTCCTAGTCTCGTCGATAATAGCCTTCGCATAGTCCGCATCAACTTCATTGTCAATCATGGTCTTTTCAAGGAGTTCGAAAAAACACTTAAGCTCGTCGTTTTCTTTTTCCTCGGGGATTTCTTCGGTAGGTTCTTCGGACTTTGTTCCGGACAAGACCTTCTCTTCGATGATGTTCTCGATATTGTTGAGACGCTCGTCTATCTTGCTGTCGCTTACGACATTTTCCGACTTTTTGGCCTCTTCCCTTTCTACGATGGGCGCTATTTTCCCGAGCGCCTCGGTGATGCTTCTTGCCTCGACCGAAGATATGGGACCCGCCGCATCATAATCCTTCTTTTCGGTCTCCTCTTCCAAGGCTACCGTGATCTCCGTAAGCTGAGGTTTCAAAAAAGAAAAAAGTCCTTTTCTTTTTACACTTTTGACATTCAGAACGACGACATTTGACCCGAGTTCCTTCTTTGCCGCCTCCAAAGCCTCTTCTTCGGTTTTTCCCTGAAATTTCTTAATAATCATTTACGCTGTTACCATTCCCACTGACTGAAGTTCCACGTTCGACTCTATTTCATTGTAAGAGACTACGACCATATCCTTGTAATATTCCTCCGTAAGCCTCTTAAAATACATTCTCACTATCGGTGATGTAATTACTATCTGATTCTTGCCAAGATCCTCAAGCTTTTTGAGTTCCTTGCCGGTTGCCGCGATAATTGCCTTTGTACGTTCCGGATCGAGGGTCAGATATGCACCCTGCTCGGTCTGTTTAACCGAAGCCATGATTTCCTGCTCAACCTTCGGATCCAGGGTTACGACGCTCGTCGTCTCGTTCTGAGGGAAGTATTTGCTTGAAATCGAGCGTTTAAGAGCCTGACGTACATACTCCGTCAATATATCCGTATCTCTGGTCGTCGGTGCATAGTCCGCAAGTGTTTCGAATATAGTAAGCAAATCCCTTATCGAAATGCCTTCCTTTAAGAGATTCTGTAAAATCTTCTGAATCTCACCCAAAGACAAAAGCTTCGGATAAAGTTCCTCCACGACGGAAGGGTTTGATTCTTTTAAATTGTTTATAAGCGAAGCCACATCCTGACGCGTTAAAAGTTCTGCCAGATGCTGCCTGATGATTTCGGTTAAATGAGTTGCGATGATAGAAGGAGGATCGACAACCGTGTAGCCTAAGCTCTCCGCCCTCTCTCTCTGACTCTCCGTAATCCATACGGCAGGCAGATGGAAGGAAGGCTCAAAGGTCGGTATTCCTGTTATTTCCTCTTCCACATATCCCGGATTCATGGCCATATAATGGTCAAACAAAATTTCGCCCTCGCTTACCTGTATACCTTTAATCTTGATGATATACTGGTTCGGATTTAACTGAATGTTGTCACGCAGACGAATAATCGGCACAACGGTACCCAGTTCCAAAGCAATCTGTCGTCTGATCATTACGACACGGTCCAAAAGGTCACCGCCCTGGCTGACGTTTGCAAGGGGGATGATTCCGTATCCGAATTCAAGTTCAATCGGGTCAACCGAAAGAAGGGAATTTACATTCTCCGGCTGTCTGATTTCCTGGGCCTCCGCCTCTTCCGTCTCGGTCTCCGTCTCGATTTCCCTGGTCTCTATGCTCGTCTGTATGATACGTCCCGCGACTACAAAGGCGGCACCGAGCACCACGAAGATAACCGGGTTAAGCGGAGTAACTATCCCGAGAACCGCTATAACGCTTCCGACTATGTATAAGGCCTTCGGAATTCCGAAAAGCTGGCCTACGAGCACGCTTCCGAAATCCGCAGAACCCGAACCTTTTGTTACCAGAATACCGGTTGACAAAGATATCAAAAGCGAAGGAATCTGGCTTACGAGTCCGTCACCTATAGTAAGAATGGCATAGGTACTGAAGGCGGTAGCGACATCGTCACCTCTCTGCGTCACTCCCATTATAACACCGCCGGCGAGATTAATAACCGTAATAATCAGGCCTGCAACGGCATCTCCCTTTACGTACTTTACGGCACCGTCCATGGAGCCGAAGAAGCTTGCTTCCTGCTGAATCTTTTCTCGTCTGATTTTTGCTTCTTTATCCGTAATGGTACCCGTATTCAGATCGGCATCGATTGCCATCTGCTTACCGGGCATTGCGTCGAGGGTAAATCTTGCGGTTACTTCCGCAACTCTTTCGGAACCTTTGTTGATGACTATAAACTGAATCAGTATCAGAATAATGAACACGATGATGCCGACCGCAACATTTCCCGAACCCACGAAGCTGCCGAAGGTTTCTACGACGTTACCGGGAGATCCGGTTGTAAGGATCAGTCTCGTCGACGAAACATTAAGTGCAATACGAAATATGGTCGTAAAAAGAAGGATGGTGGGGAAGTAACTCATTTCGAGTACTTCCTTGGTGAACATTGCCACAAACATTATCAAGAAAGCGATTGATATGTTGATGGCAAGGAGTATGTCAAGGAGCCATGAAGGAATAGGAACTATGAGCATGATAAATGCCGCAAGTACATATAAAGCAACGCCTAAATCCGCTTTTTTCATTCCCACTCCTTTCTTTTTACTTTATTGGGATTAATTCCTATTATACCTTACCCTTCAAATGATAAACAAAAGCCAAGACCTCTGCAACTGCCTGATACAGTTCCTCCGGAATTTGCTCTCCTATTTCCACATTCGCGTAAAGCATCCTTGCCAGGGGCTTGTTTTCAACGATCTCGATATCGTTTTCCCTGGCAATTTCTTTTATTTTTTGAGCCAGATAATTTTCACCCTTGGCGATAACTATCGGCGCATTGTATTTCTCCGAATCGTACTGAATCGCAACCGCATAATGCGTAGGGTTCGTGATGACTACGTCCGCCTTCGGAAGATTCTGCATCATACGCCTTTGCGAAACCTCACGCATACGCTGCTTGATCTTACCCTTAATCTGCGGATCTCCTTCCTGCTGCTTGTACTCTTCTTTGATTTCCTGCTTGGTCATCTTCAAATCATTTGAATACTTCCACTTCTGGTACGCAAAATCGGCCAGGGCAATAATCAGATAAGCCGCCGAAACCCTTATTCCGAGGTTAATGAGCAGGTTCCCTCCGTAGGCAATTCCCTGATTTAAAGTCATGTCGTAGAGTAAAAACAACCCGTTTGCATTATCCTTTATGTAGTTGTAAGCAACAATCAGTATGACTAAAACCTTAAGTATGGATTTAATCAACTCAACTATCGCATTTTTTGAAAAAATACGTTTAAATCCGCTTAAGGGGCTTATTTTCGAGCCCTTTGGCTCCAATGGCTTTGCAGTCGGATGCCATCCGACCTGCGCCACATCGCACAGAAATGACACAAAAAAAGCGACTATCAATACCGGCGCCAGAACTATCAGCATTTGCAATAAACATTGTACATAGAGGTTGATTAAATCGGCCTCATTGACTCTGCCGTCATAATTCTTTAAATATTCCGAAATGTCATCATAGGAAAGTGAAAACATTCCCACAAGCTTTTCCGCCAAAGTTTCGGTATAAACCTTCAAAAGGATAAACAAAGCCAACAAAGAAAAAGCATTTTCTATTTCCTTGGACTTTGCAACCTGGCCTTCTTTTCTGGCGTCTTGTCTCTTTTTCTCTGTTGCGGGTTCTGTTTTTTCTCCGCCCGGGCCCTCTGCGAAAAAGTAAAGATTGTATCTTAACGTCACAACATGGCCTCCATAAACATCGTCATGGACTTCTTAACCTCGGAAAGGATCATTGAGGAAGCAGTCGGGAGCATGGAAACCGTTAAAAACATAACCGTAAGTCCCAATAAAATTTTAAGCTGAATACCTACGGCAAACATATTAAGCTGCGGTGAAACCTTTGCCAAAATGCCTAATATTCCGTTTAAAAGAAGCATCGAACAGAATACGGGAAGGCAAAGCCTGAAGCCCAAAGAAAGGTAATCGCCCAAAAAGGTAATCATCGAAGTAAGTAACTTTTCAGAGGAAAATACCGCTCCGTTTATCGGGATGAGATTAAAGCTTTCACAGAGTGCAGAAAGTACATACTGGTACAGTCCGCTTATCAAGAGCATCAGTGTAACCGTGTAATTGTAATAAGTACCGCTTATGGTAACACTGTCATTCGAAACAGGATCGAAAAGCGAAACCATCGAAAGGCCGATTTCCGTGTCGACAAGCTGGCCCGCGAAATTCAATATGGAAGTGCAGATTGCCGCGGAATATCCGATTATGAGTCCGGTTATCGCTTCCTTCATCACAATAATCGCATATCCCAAAACCGTATTGTATTCAAGGCTTCCCTTGTCAATCGTCTGATATATGAGTGCCGAAATAAGTACTCCTATGCCGATTTTCACCATATTCGGAGTATCGTTCATGCCAAAAAAGGGGGCTACCATTATAAAGCATGTAACCCTCACAATTACCAAAAGAAACAATTCAAGCTCAGTAAGCGAGAACGTTAAATCAAGCACCCTTAACTCCTTTAATCTCTAATGTATATAAACGGAAAAATCCGTCCAAAGCTCTATCATGTAATCTTTCAAAGTGTCAAGCATCCAATACCCCGTAATGGCAAGTCCCAGAAACACCCCGATTATCTTCGGAACGAATGTCAGAGTCTGTTCCTGTATTGAGGTTACCGCCTGGAAAATACTTACAATCAGACCTACGACAAGGGAAATAATAAGTGTAGGCGCACTCAAAAGAATGATTATGTATAAACCCTTACTGACTATCTGAACTATTCCGTCAATTGTCATATCAAACACCTGCCTTACATAAACGATTTAACAAGTGAACCGATTATCAAATTCCATCCGTCCGCCAGTACGAAAAGCATTATCTTAAACGGCATTGAAATCGTCGTAGGCGGAAGCATCATCATACCCATACTCATGAGTACCGATGCGACTATCATATCGATGACTATGAAAGGTATGTAAATGATGAAGCCGATTAGGAAAGCAGACCTTAGCTCGCTTATCACAAAGCTCGGTACCAGGACATAATTCGGAATCGATTCTATATCGCCATCCCATTCAATCTCGGCAATTTCCATAAACAGACGGACGTCCTTTGTCTGGGTCTGTCCGTACATGAACTCTCTGAAAGGCTGCATGCCCTTTTCAATGGCCTCCTCCTGAGTAATCTCGCCGTTATCAAAAGGAACTATTGCCTCATTGTATGCTGTTTGAAATGTTGACTGCATTATGAAAAAAGTAAGAATAAGCGCAAGGCCTATCAGGACATTGTTCGGCGGTGCCGTCGATGTGTTGAGTGCCGACCTCGTAAAATGAAGCACGATGATAATTCGTGTAAAAGAGGTAAGCATTATAAGAAGTAACGGAGCAATTGCTATCATCGTAAGGGTCAGTAAAATTCTTAAAGAACCCGACAGCTCTCCGTTACCGTTTTGGTAAGTGATTGTCAAATCATTTGATATATTAACTTCGTTTAACTCATCAGGCGTTGTAGCAGAACCCGGCTCTGTAATGTTAGTCCTCGTATCCGTTGTGCCGGAAAGATTTGACTCAACACTGTTCGTAAGATTGCTGCTTGCAAATGCCGAAGTCTTAGGAAAAATAAACAATATGCCTACTGTTAAAAGCAGGCACATTGATTTGATAAGCTTTTTCATTTATTGTTTGTCTGCCCCATCATCCTTAGCTCGCTTTAAAAATTCCTTAAAGGAAAAGCTTTCCCCCGAGGACTTCTTTGTAGTCAAAGATTCTTCGTCAATCTCCCCTATAAGAGTGATTTCATCCTTACCCATTCCCAAGGCAAAGGTCTTATCACCGATCTTAACGATTTCGACGAGCTTATTCTGCCCTATTCTCTTTACTTCAAGAATTTGGATATTATCTCCGGGATTTTTTTCCTTTTGATAATTCGCTATCCACCTTGTCACAAAGTAGGTCAGAAAAAGAACGAAAATGAAAATCAGGAGAATAGTTACCAGCTGCCCTATCGAAGAGGCAACCGAGGTAAGCAAAAGGATCATCACCCCACAACCTTCTTAACCGCTTCCAAAACTCTGTCCGCCTGGAACGGTTTAACTATGAAGTCTTTGGCTCCGGACTGAATGGATTCGATAACCATTGCCTGCTGACCCATTGCAGAGCACATGATTACAACCGCACCGGGGTCATTTGCCTTAATCTTCTTTAATGCCTGAATTCCGTCCATTTCCGGCATGGTAATATCCATAAGTACCAGATCGGGCTTCGTCTCATTGTACTTTTCAACTGCCTTAACTCCGTTTTCGGCTTCGCCGATTACGGTATAGCCGTTTTTGGTGAGAATGTCCTTAATCATCATTCTCATGAAAGCAGCATCGTCGCAGATTAAAATATTCTTTGCCATAAATCACACTCCTGTTTATTGCTATTTAATAATTTCCGTTATACGTACAGCGAAGCTTTCTTCGATGACCACTACCTCGCCTTTTGCAACAAGCTTTCCGTTAACGAGTACATCTATCGGTTCGCCGGCAATTCTGTCAAGTTCAACGATCGTACCGGGTGCAAAATCAAGAATTTCCGAGATTGACTTGCTGGTTCTTCCGAGTTCAACCGTTACATTCAAAGGAACATCCATAATAAGGCCGATATTCTCATTGGCCATGATGTTCTTGTAATCTCCGGAGAAATTCTGGAACTGTGCTGTCTGGACATTCATCTGTTGCGGCGTCTGTGTTCCCATGTTCATGCCCATATTCGGCATTCCCATGTTCATACCCTGCATACCCATATTCATGCCTTGCATTCCCATGTTCATGCCCTGCATTCCCATGTTCATGCCCATATTCGGCATTCCCATGTTCATACCCTGCATGCCGGTGTTCATCCCCATGCCCTGCATGCTCATGTCGGGCTGAGAAGGTGCCTGGTTGAATTGAGGCTGTGCCGGTGCAGGTGTGGGAGCAGGTGCCGGAGTCGGATTTTCGGTAACCGCAGGCGCCGGAGCCGGTTCGGATCCGAATGATTGATCCAAGAAAGTCTGAACAAGCTTTTTTGCAAATTCAACCGGATATAACTGCATAATAGACGAATCAACCAAATCACCTATCTGCATCGCGAATGCAACTTTTACAAAGGTTCCGCCGAGGAAGGGAGAAATATCCTCACCGTTTTTGTATTCGGTCAAATCAAGTAAACTTGCATCCGGGGGGCTGATGTCTATCATGGTGCCGAGCATCGTAGAAAGTGAGGTTGCAGAGGTGCCCATCATCTGGTTCATAGCCTCTGAAATGGCGCTTAAATGAAGCTCTCCAAGCTCTCCGTCTGTGTTGGTGCCGTCACCGCCCATCATCAGGTCCGTAATAACCTTGACGTCATGCTCACGAAGTACCAATATGTTGGAGCCGTCAAGTCCCGAAGTATAGTGTATCTGGATAAATACACAAGGCTTTTCGTAATCATCTATAACATTCTGCCAGGTACACATCGTCACAACGGGTGTTGTGATATTGACCTTTCTGTTCACCAAGGAATAAAGTGTCGTGGCAGCCGATCCCATGCTTATGTTGGCAACTTCGCCGACTGCATCTTTCTCGGTATCCGTCAGTGTCTGGTTGTCAGAGGCAGGTGTTCCGGATGTGAATGCTTCGGGTTTTTCCTCAGGTTTGGAATTCCCGACTTCACTCGGATCTATGCCGCTCAGGAGGGCGTTAATTTCGTCCTGAGATAACATTCCGTCCATTTATTATTCCTCCTCCCTGATAACTGAAGTAACCTGTACCGCGTACTTTTCTTTCTCCGTACCCGGAACGGCCCTGAATTTCTTGATATTACCGACGTAGACATCAAGTTCATCGTCTACTCTGGTATTCAGTCTGATGATATCGCCCATCTGTAAGGTTGAAAAATCATTAACCGAGATAATGCTTTGCCCCATAATTACCTTTAACGGTATGTCCACCCTCTTAATCAGGGATTCGATATATTCTTGGTAATTTTCTCCGGAATTCTCCTTCATAGTGGAGAACCAGTATTTGGTATTCAGCCTGTCCATGATACTTTCCAGAGTAAAGTACGGAAGGCATACGTTCATGAATCCTTCAACATCGCCGATCTTCATGTTAAGAGTAACGATGGCAATCATTTCGCTCGGTGCGATGACCTGAGCAAACTGCGGATTTGTCTCTATCCTTTCAAGCACGGGGCTTATGTCCAAAACGTTCTTCCACGGTTCTCGCATAAGCTGAAGTGAAATAACCAAAAGTTTTTCGATAATCGTCATCTCTATCTCGGAAAAATCTCTGTTTTTCTCGAGAGGGACTCCCTTGCCTCCAAGCATTCTGTCTATCATCGTAAAGCCCAAATTGGCCGCCAAATCAAGAATAATATTGCCTCCGAGAGGCTGAAAATTAATAATTCCCAATATAACCGGATTTGATAATGCATTCGTAAATTCGGAAAAAGTAACCGTTTCCGAGCTTGCTACCGATACCTGTACGTTCTTTCGAAGGTAAATCGGAAGGTTCGTTGCAAGCAGTCTTCCGTAATGCTCATATATGATTTCAAGTGTACGTAAATGCTCTTTGGAGAACTTTGCAGGGCGCTTAAAGTCGTAGTTTTTGACCTGGCGATCACCCTTGTCCTGCATCTCATCTACATCAAGTTCACCGGTACTCAGGGCTGCCAACAAACTGTCTATCTCATTTTGAGATAATACCTCGCCCAAAAAGTTCACCTCCCTTTATCGTGTATCAAAAAACTTACTGATACAGGATGCTGCTGAATGCAACCATATAGATAAATGCAGAACCTCCGTAGGCCTCCTGAATCTTTGAAAGAATTTCAGCCTTGAGCATATCGGGATCTGCCGAACACTCTTCCATCGTGTGTCCGCTGATAACATCGATTATAATGCTCTTAAATAACGAGGTGTTAGAGGAAACCGTTGACGAATATGTAGCATAATCCTCATGCTTTGTATTCATATAAAGAGAAACAGATACCATACAGTAATGGTCTTTTCCATCCTCACCCTTCTTGAGAGGAATGGTGAGAGCATCGGAAATATCAAAGGCTTCCGAATCCGTTATTGCAACGGTGTCGTCCGTTTCCTCGCTTTCCGTATCAAGCTCCAAATTTAAAACCGTGGCGATATTGTCGACCAAAGCTGTCGTCTTTTTCGCACTTCCCATGACGGAAAACATCATCACCGCAGTCAGCACCACATTAACAATCAGCAGTGCCAAAATCATAATGGAAATAAGATTTTTCTTCATTTATGCTTCCTTTATATCTTTAATAATTACTCAATTCATGATAAATCTTAATCTCAACACGCCTGTTCAAAGCTCTTCCCTCTGCGGTTGAATTGTCCGCTATCGGACAGTACTCTCCGCGTCCGCTGTGCTTGATGTTCGCGGGATCAAGGGACGAGTTGTTAATGATAAAGTAAAATACCGAGCGTGCTCTCGCATCACTGAGCTCATCATTGTTGGCGTACTCTGTGGAAGACTGCGGCACATTGTCCGTATGTCCCTCTATCTCAATCTCGTACTTCGCGTATCTGTCAAGGATCAAACTAACCTTTGTAAGGGTTCCTTCAACCGATTCAAGCAATTCTGCGGAACCGGGAGCAAAAAGAATGGCTCCCTTAAGTGTAAGCTTTACATACTGGCTGTTAAAGTCGAGACTAACCTCGTCGGCAATATTATTTTCTTCAAGAGCTTCTTCAATCTGACCCGCAAGTGACTCACTTGCCTCAAGCTTTAGATTTTCGACATTGTCAAGATCGTTCTGCTTGTCGTCGAACTCATCGGCATCTTCGTCATTTTCAGCCATGGCTCCGGTGGAATTTATATAATTGTCAAGTTCGTTTAACTGGCTTACGCCGTTACTGATTAAAACACCGTCTCCTATAGCGGAGCTTCCTGCCGTAAATATACTGAAGGTACTCTGAAATGATGCGGCAATTGCATCAAACTTTGCTTCGTCAACGTTTGCCGAAGCATAAAGAAGTACAAAGAAGCAAAGAAGCAAATTCATAAGATCCGAAAAGGTATCTTTCCATAAGAGGGCCGGCGGCGCATCTTCCTGTTTTCTTTTTGCCATTACTCCTGACCTCCCTCTTCGGTGGCGGCCGAAGCGCGCTCTGAAGGAGCCAAGAAGGACTTAAGCTTTTCTTCTATGACACGGGGGTTCTCGCCTGCCTGAATGGAAAGAAGACCTTCTATCATAATTTCCTGAAGCTGGCTTTCCGCAGCGCTGTTCTTTTTAAGCTTAACCGAGGCAGGGGTAAACAACCAGTTTGCCATCAGTGATCCGTACAAGGTAGTCAGCAATGCAACTGCCATTGCGGGTCCGATTGCGGAAGCATCGGCCATGTTGTAAAGCATGTTAACGAGTCCGATAAGGGTACCGATCATACCCCAGGCAGGACTCATAGCGGCATACTGATCGTAAAAGGCGGTAACCTTCTGGTGACGCGCTTCAACGCTTACAAGCTCCGTTTCCATGATACCGCGTACAAGCTCGGGGTCGGTACCGTCGACTATCAGTAAAATACCCTTCTTTAAGAATTCATTGTCAAGGTCGCCTGCAGCCTCTTCAAGAGAAAGCAGACCTTCTTTTCTCGCAACGTTTGATAAATCGACGATTTTCTTTATCATCGTCGGAGTGTCCAACTGCGGTACTTTGAATATAAGTGTAAACGCCTTTAAGTTGTTGACAAATTCCTTAACCTGGCAGGTCATGAACATACACATCGTCGATCCGCCGATTGTAATAATTACAGACGGTATATCAATAAAGTTATTAAGCAAAGAAAAATCAATACCGCTCTTCGAATAAACGATACCGAAAATTGCAAGAATAAAGCATGTAATTATTCCAATAAGGGATGCTATATCCATTTAAACTGCCCTCTAATCTGCCTTGTCGGCAAAAAATTCCTTTCTAAAGGATTTTACTAAATTTTGTATCTCTTGTCTACTTTCTTTTACGATTATTTTGCGTCCCGTGGACATGGTAATAACAGTATCTGGTGTTTCTTCCACAGTAACGATAAAGTTGTCGTTTATGGTCAGTATCACACCGTCAAGCTTTGTCACCTCAATCATAAGACCTCCGTCTAAAAAAGCAGATAAAGGGGAACATAAAAGTTCCCCTTCAAGCCGCTATATTATCTCTTTAAGTTTACAAGTTCCTCAAGCATTGTATCCGAAACGGTGATGATACGTGAGTTTGCCTGGAAGCCTCTCTGAGTAGTAATCATCTCGGTAAATTCCGTCGAAAGATCTACGTTACTCATTTCGAGAACACCCGTTGTCATGTATCCGCCGGAGCCCGTGATGTCAACGCCCACACCGTCGAACTCGCCCGAGTTAAGGCTTGCGGAGTAGAGGTTGTCACCCGACTTTTCAAGGCCTGCTGCGTTTGAAAATTCAGCCACCGCTATCTGGCCCATGAGCCTTGTCATACCGTTATCGTACGAAGCGTAAATCATACCGTTTGTCTGAATCGTAACGCCCGTCATATTACCGAGCTTACGTCCCGTGCCGACGCCGTCCTTGTCTCCGGAAGTAGCTCCTATCGTGGAGGTGCCGGAATTGTTGTACATATTGGTAGCAGTCCAGTCAAATGAAATATCCGCAAACTGTTCAAGTGAAGTACCTGCGGATTCACCGTCTCCCTCAACTGTGGCATTAAAGTCAATCGTAATTCCTGTCTGGCTTCCGCCTATCGTCATAAAGCTTCCGTCGTCGGTGCTGTAGTTAAGAAGTACGCCTGCTCCCGACTTCTGAGTGACGGTTAACTGTCCGGTTGTTTTATCAATCGTTGCAGCCGTAATTCCGGAGAAATCAACATCCGAACCGTATATCTGCTGAAGTGATGCAAGCACGGTATCCGTAATCGGAATCGTGACTGAAATATTTCCGTCGTCATCTGCTGTGCCAAGGCTCGTTAAATTCGTAATCGTGTCGCCCGTTGAAGCAACAGTAAAGTTCGTCCCGTCAAATGTAACTGTATCAAGTTTCGTATAAGGTACATTGACATTTGCCGTGTAGATCGCATCCGTATTGATGCTTACCAAATCGGAAAGAGACGAGCCCGGATACATCTCAGTAATGGACTTTCCGTTTGAATCGATTACATCATCAAGTTCCACGTAGTATGTTCCGTCATCTGTGGTAGAGTGAATCGAGAACTTTGCGGTGTAGGAATATCCGAGGTTGTCATAGAAGCTTAGGTTAAGCGCCTTACCCGCTTCCGTTCCGACATCCGAATCGTTTTTATCGATGATACCGGAAACATAGGCATTGGATGTTGCTTCCGGAGGATAAGTCATGTTGTCGGCGCTCATGATTCTCAAAGCCGAAACCGTATCCTGCTTGATGGTCATCGTCTCTTCGTCAACTCCCCAACCCATTACGTTGTAACCGTTGCTGGTCATTACGAGGTTTCCGACGGAGTCGATATTGAATGCACCCGCTCTTGTAAAGTAGTTCTGTGAACCGTCCGAAACGATAAAGAACGAATTTCCGGTAATGCACAAATCGTAAGGGTTGCCCGTTGTCTGTGTTGCGCCCTGCGTGGTGATTGCCGTATTGATTGCAGCCGACTGAACACCAAGACCGATCTGGCGGGCATTTGTACCGCCGGTACCGGTAAGTTCGTTCGGTCCGCTTGATTTCTGTGTCGTCTGATACATCAATTCACTGAAGGTGATTGACTGTGATTTGTAAGCTACCGTGTTTACGTTAGCTATATTGTTACCTATAACGTCCATCTTTGTCTGGTGCGTTTTAAGTCCGGAAACACCGGAATACATTGATCTCATCATAGTGAGTGACCTCCTTAAGACAAGCAGTTTGGCTTCCTCTGTCAGTCAGAAGCCTAAGCCCCCAAAGGTCCGGCTATACTATTACTGCTCCGTCTATATTTGTAAATACGTTTAGACTCGTCTCCGACTTGTCTAAAGCTGTTACCACGGTATTGTTCGGAATATTTACCACAAAGGCTAACTGATCCATCAATACCAAAGATTCCTTAATTCCCTTTTCCCCTGCCTTAAGCGCCGCATCGTTAAGTTTCTGTAACTGTTCGACGGATAAAGAAATGTTCCTGTCGTTCAGTCTGTTTGCAGCATGCTTTGAAAATTTAACTTCCGTCGCTTTGCCTTCGCTCTCGGAGGCTTTCGCTTTAAGAATGCTTTCAAAACTGACATCGCTTTTTGATGTACGGCTGCCGGTATCGGTTTTATTTATCAGTCTGTCCGCTACCTGCTCGATGGAAAGGAAATTATTGTTTTGAATGTCCATATTCCACCTCATATTCAATTGACTGCTATACCGAACCCTTTAGCTCCTTAAGCCTTGCTTCGTATTTTTCAAGCAATGTTACGGTATCGCTCGACAAAAAGCTCTTCTGATAGCTTGACATACTGTCGTAGGTATCTCTGAGTGTCGTAATTGCATCCTCATAGTCCGTAGTAAGATTTGCTACCGTAGGGAAGCTGTTTAATGCCGTTGTAAACTGCTGTGCCAATGAATATGCCGCCGAATACTCCGAATCCATGACCTCATAAACGTCATCAATCGAATATAAGGATTCGTTGATTGAAACGTAAGCCTTATTGCTCTCATAAACGACATAATCCACTGTACCCTGTATGGTCGTGGTGCCGCCGTTTGTTGCGCTCGTGGATTTAACGATCACTTCCTGTCCGACAAGCGCGCTTGCTCTCTGAAGATTCGAGCTTGCGGAGAGGTTCTGCATTTCCTCAAGTTCCGAGAAGGTTGCCAACTGTGAAATGTACTCCGTATTGTCCGTAGGTTCCAACGGATCCTGATACTTCATCTGTGCCACTAAAAGTTGTAAGAATGCATCCTTGTCAAGACTTGAACTGCTTGTCGAACTTGTTGAAGAAGTCGAACTCGTCGATGCCGATGTGGTCTGAAGTACTCCGTCCTTGTATACCGCCGAAATATTTTCCGCCATGTTTCCTCCTTTCCGTGCTATGCACTGTAGTCTATTGTATTTCCGTTCTGTATCATCATTTCCCGTACCAGAGTATCTTCGGCAGGTTCTTCCTCTGAAATTTCAGGTTCCGAAAGATTTATCCGCCTTATCGATTTTCTTGGCTGTCCCGATGACTCTTCTCTTGACTTTCCGTTGTCACTTAAGTTTCTTTCAAATGCGTGGCTCTGAACCGTTACCTCAACCGCTTCGATCTTTACGCCCTTATTTTCAAGTGCTTCCTTGAGGACTATCGTCTGGGTTTCCAATACTGCCTTGACGGTCTCATTTTCAGCCGTAAATGTGGCTTTCAAAAGTCCCTCATGATTTTCATAAACCTTGACCGAAAGATTTCCGAGTGATTCGGGATGAAGTCTTAAATTGACTTCGCTTGTTTCCGAACCGATATTTACGTCAATTCCTTCGGTAATCTGATTGATGATATCATAGGCATCCGTTGTGCTGTATGAGTTAACCTCAGGTTCGCTGTTTAAAGTATTTACGGTTTCGTTTAAGAGTCTTTCGGCAAATGTAAGCGTGTTGTTTTCCGATTTTACGGTGGGTTCCGTAGTTTTCGCCTTGGCTGTTTCCGTTATGCTCTCGTCTTTAGTCTCGGAAAATTCGCTGTTTGAATCTTCGGATAAAGAACTTTTAACGTCTCCCTTTCCGTCATCACTCTTAACGATATTTATCTTGCCGTCTATCGTTTCCGGCTCGTCTTCCGAATGGTTTACCCCGGGTGTTCCGGCTTCTGTAGTCCTTTCGGGCTTATCCGAAAGTGTGCTTATGCTTTCCTCTTGACTCAGTGTGCCAAGCTTGATTGCATCGGGATTTCCTTTATCTGTTCCCTGAACGTTTACGCTTTCAACGGATGTATCTCCGACCTTGGCAAAAGGCTCTGCGAATGCTTGTGTTTCACCCGTTTCGACTTTTGTTTCGACTTTTGTCTCGGCTTTTTCCAAAGCATTTAAGAATTCATCGGTACTGATGTTTAGCTCATCCGTAAGCTCACCTACGACATCTTCGATTACATCTTTGATATTCGTAAGGCTCTCATAAAGGCTCTCATCCGTCGCAATTGCAAGTACACCGTCGCATCCGGAAAGTTTTGACACTACCAAAGAAATATCATCCGTATTTAAAAGCGCCAGCTGATTTAACTGAAGACTTTGAAGGACTTCCGCTATTTCTTCATCGGTAACGCCAAGCTCTTCCTTGATAACGTCCTTTACTTTATCTACCGCATCCGTTACCTTTGAGACTTTTTCATCGGAAACAACTTCCTTTGATATATCCGTAGGTTTCTTTGCGGCTTTAACCCTGTCATCTGTCTGTGACGCCTTACCGGCGGTAACGTCAGCATCAACTTCCGTTTCCGTATTGCTTTCCTTTACGTCCGACTTGCTCGTCGTCTTAACATCCGTATCGGTACCGCTCTTAGCCTGTTTGAGGCAGTCTTCGAAGTTTGAAGATACATTTAAATTGCCGGAACTATTACTCTGCGAAAGGTTCACAACCGATACATTTGAAAAGCTCTGTACTGCTTGTGTCTGCATGTTTTCCTCCTTTCTTAAAAATTTATATGTGAAAAGCAAGCGTAATAGTCCTATTACCCTTGTCCCACATCCTATATATCGGAGGTTTATACAAAAAACTTAACTCTCGGGGTCCATAATTTCCGTAACTTTGGCGGCTTTGGCCGAATCCATTACTTCCAGAATGTCACCTCTTGAATCGGAGTCCATTACATTTAATATTCTGGCAACAAGTTTTATGTTTCCGTCATCTATCATACTTTCGAAAATGCCTGCTGCCGCCTTGGGCTTCATAGCGGAATACGCAGCCGCATAATCGGTAACTTCTTCGTCTTCTTCAAGCTTGGTGATTACCTGCTTGTACAGAGCTTCCGCTGTCGTCGGATCCATACTTTCGTAATATTCCTTATAAGCTTCCGCTCCCGGACCGTTTTCGGCATAGATGACTTCCTCGTAGAACTGTTCTTTTATACGTTGGAATTCAACCTGCATCGTTTCAAATTCCTGAAGTCTCTCAACCTCTGCCTTTAACGTGGTGATTTCCTCGGCATTTGCATTGTTGACTGTCGTGGAATGTTCAAGCTCCGTTTCGAGGGTCTTGATATAATCAACGGCTTCCTTTAAAGAGGTATACCCTCCGTAAGCACCCTCATCGCTTGTTTCCGTTTCGCTCGACCCTTCCGGAAGAATTTTGTTTATAACAGGCACGTCCTTTAAAAGCGGGGTCAGGATTTCCGAACCGAATCCGCCCACATCGAGCTTTATCAAAAAACAAAGGATTGCTATCCAGACGACTACAATTACAGTGGTGACTATGAAGCTCGAAAAGCCGCCGCCCCTTTCTTCATCATCATCTATCTCGGCTTCTTTTTTCGAAATCTCCTTGGCTCTCTTTTTTATTTCCTGTTTTTGTTTCTTTTCATCGGCCTTAAGTTGTTTCTTTTCCTGCTTAAGCTTTGACTTTTCAGCCGCATTGTTATTATCCATGCTTTATCTCCAAAGTCTGAATGAAACGCTATTCTTCCTCTTTTGTCCCATATACGTAACTGTTATGCTCGTCGTTTTCAACGCCCTCGGTATGCTTTTCTTCTTCCAAAAATTCCTCAAAGGCCTTTTCTTTCAGACGTTCGTACATTTTCCGCTCTTTGATGCATTCGTTGAGCTTGTTTCTTTCTTCTTCGAGCATTCGTTCAAAAAGTTTGACCTGTGCCTTCTGTTCTTCAATGGAATTCTTGGAAAAAGAAATTGCTTCCTCATTCTCAAGGATTTCTTTAATGTTCAGGTCCTGACTTCTTAATGTGCGTCCCTCTTCCTCGTAATCCGAAAGCTTTTGTTTAAGGGCATTTAACTTGTCCGTTTCGTCGTCAAGCCTTCTTTTTGCTTCCGCAAAGGCATTTCTCTGCTGTTCTTCGAGCCTTAACTTTAAATTCAGGACAGTCGCAAGTCTGAAAACAAATTTTGCCATTTTACTCCACTATTTTCTGAAGGCTTTCCACCGCCGCTTCAAAGCTGACCTTTTCATCGGTATCCTGGATCAGGAACTCATTGATGGCTTTATGTTTCTTTATGGCCTCGTCAATTTCCTCGTTGCTTCCGGATTTGTAAGCGCCTATGTTGATAAGGTCCTCGGCATCCTGATATGTAGCCATAAGATTTTTAAATTTACCGGCACTTTTCTTGTGATCTTTAGTCACTATCTGTGACATGCATCTTGAAATGCTTGCCAGAACATCTATCGCGGGATAATGATTCTTTTGGGCGATTTTACGATTAAGTACTATATGACCGTCCAAAATACTTCTTGCGGTATCGGTAATCGGTTCGTTAAAGTCATCGCCGTCTACCAAAACCGTATAAAGACCTGTGATTGAACCCTTGTCGCTTCTTCCGGCTCTTTCCAAAAGCTTTGGCATCTCCGCATATACGCTCGGAGGATACCCTCTTGATACGGGAGGCTCACCGCTTGCAAGTCCTATCTCGCGCTGTGCCATCGAAAAACGCGTAAGGGAGTCCATCATTAAGAGTACATCTTTACCCTGATCTCTGAAATATTCGGCTATTGCCGTTGCCGTCTTTGCGGCCTTCGTGCGTTCAAGAGCCGGTCTGTCGCTTGTCGCAATGACAAGGACGCTTCGCTTCATGCCCTCGGGTCCCAAGTCTCTTTCCACGAATTCTCTGACCTCACGGCCACGCTCTCCGATAAGTGCAATTACATTTATATCGGCCTTTGTGTTTCTTGCAAACATTCCGAGTAAGGTTGACTTTCCTACTCCGGAACCGGCAAATATGCCTACACGCTGTCCCTTGCCTATAGTCAGGAGCCCGTCTACTGCTTTCACGCCGAGCGGCAGGACATCGCTTATAATTTCTCTTGACATAGGGTCGGGAGGTGCTGCCTCTATTGGGTACTTTGCGCCCCTTACCGTTATCCCTTTATCAGGTCTCCCGAGACCGTCCAAAGTAAGTCCCAGAAGTTCATTTGATACCGTGACCTCCAACGGATGATTTTCGTTTTCAACGACACAGCCGACGCTTATTCCGTCGACATGCTCGTAGGGCATGAGTAGAGTACGCCCCTCTTTAAACCCTACAACCTCTGCCGTAGCGATTGGATTGGAATCTTCTTTTGAATAAATGGTACATATGTCGCCGAGACGCGAATCGGGTCCGTAGCTTTCAAGCGTCAGGCCTACCGCATTTGCAATCTTTCCGCGGGTCTTGTAAAAAGAATGTTCCGAAAGCCTTTTATATTTGTCAAAATCAATATTTATATTCATGCCTAATCAACATTTTTGTAAGACAAGAGCTTTAAGGTATTTGTAAGCTCATTTAGCTCGGTATCGATACTGCAGTCGATGACTCCGTAGGAAGTCTCTATCATGGCGGAGCCCTGTTTTAAACCTTCCTTTATGAGGATTTCCGTGTCTTCCTTAAGCGAGCTGCGGCTTAAAAAGCTGTCCTTCATGCCTGCGAGCAAATCATAGTCCTCGGAACCTACGTAAATCGTCACCCTGTCGTTTCCCTCAATATTCACAAGTGCCTTGTTTATAAGGCAGAGCATTACATCCTTTCTCGAATAAAGGGTCTCTCCGAAAATCGCCCTGTAAACCCCGCATATCGTTTCCACCATTTTGGGCTCGACTTCGGACAGAAGTTTTTGATATTCGGATTTAAGGCTTTCTTTTTCTGATTCGAAAGCTTTTCTTGACTCTTCGGCCTCTTTCACAGCCTCCGTGTGCCCTGTTTCAAAGCCTTCGTTTCTGGCATTTGCCTTAATGCTTTCGGCTTCGATTTTTGCCTGACCTATGATTTCGTCTGCCTTAAGCCTTGCTTCGTTTAAAATGTTCTCGGCTTCTTTATGTGCATTTTCCGTTATGTCTTCAGCACTTAAAGAAGGTTCTTTTGTAATTTCCCCGTCTCCGGTAAGTGCTTCAAGTGAAGAATCTGACAGTCCGTCCTCATCTTCTTCCGATGCAGGCGCGTCTGACGGATCGGACTCTTTTAACACCCCCGTGTAGCGCTCAAGTTTTTTGGCCGCAATGGCATTTGAGTCTATCACGCGGATGTTTTCCTTTGAAAGTCTTTGAAATCCGTTTTTAAAAAGATTGGAATTAGACAACTATTTCGTCCCCACCGCCTCTGGAAATAACAATTTCCGCTGAGTCTTCCAGTTTTCTGATTATATTTACTATCTTTTGCTGTGCTTCTTCTACGTCCTTCATACGAACAGGTCCCATGAAGTCCATGTCTTCCTTTATCATGACGGCAAGACGCTTTGACAGGTTGTTGAAGATTGCCGACTGAACCTGCTCGTTTGCACCCTTAAGCGCAATTGCAAGATCGTTATTGTCAACATCCCTGAGAACTCTCTGAATGGCTCTGTCGTCAAGCAGCAGAATATCCTCGAATACGAACATTTTCTTTCTGATTTCGTCGGCAAGCTCCGGCTCTTCGATTTCGAGAGTTTCCATGATGTGCTTCTCGGTACCGCGGTCTACGGTATTCAAAATTTCGACAACCGCATCCACACCGCCGATGATCGTGTAATCCTGATTTATCAAGGAAGCAAGCTTGCTCTCCAAGACCTTCTCCACTTCCTTTATGACATCCGGGCTCGTCCTGTCCATGGATGCAATACGTTTTGTAACGTCTGACTGTCTGTCCGGAGGAAGGGCCGAAATAATGGTTGCCGCCTGGCTCACAGGCAGATACGAAAGAATAAGAGCAATCGTCTGGGGATGCTCGTCCTGTATAAAGTTAAGCAGTTGAGCCGCATCCGTTTTACGTACAAATTCAAAAGGCTTAACCTGTAAGGATGCCGTAAGCTTTCCGATGACGTCCAAAGCCTTGTCGGAACCGAGTGCCTTTTCAAGGAGCTCCTTGGCATAGCCGATACCGCCTTCTGCGATATACTGTTGGGCCAGGCACACCTGATAAAATTCCTCTATAACGCTTTCTTTGACCGCCGGCGTAATGCTTCTGGTGTTTGCGATTTCCAGAGTGAGCTCTTCTATTTCTTCTTCCTTTAGGTGCTTAAAAATGGTGGAAGAACGCTCGGGTCCCAACACTATCAAAAGGATAGCCGCCTTTTGTATTCCGTTTATTTTTTCCTCAGTATTCTTTGCCATATGTATCCCATCTCTTTAAGAATCAATCCCAACCTTCATTGAGCCAGTTGCGCAGCAGATTTGCAACTGCCTCGGGATTCTCGTCAACAAACTTTTCAACCATTTTTCTGGTCTCGGATATCTGTTCAAGCTCGATATCGGGCACCTGCTCTTCGGGAGTAGACTGAAGAAGAGTTTCAACCGACAAAGGTTCCGGTTCTTCCTCGGTCTTTTCACCGCGCATGCTCTTAATAACCACAAGGGCTAAAAGTCCCAATATGATGACTATTAAAGCAATCTGAATGACTTCAGATGCATTTATATTTGAGCCTTCCGAATCGACAAAGAAATTTTCTTCGTAAGCGACCATAGTGATATTCTCGGTCGGTATGCCGGAGGCATCGCTTGCAAGTTCAAGCATTTCGTCGGTAATGGTAACTTGGGTTCGCTCGCTGTTTGCGTCCTTGTACTCTTCCCAGGTAATTCCGTCCAAAAGCCCCTGATCCTTTACGTCGTCTTCCTTGACCACTATGTAATTCGTGGATGAAACTGCGAGGGATGATTCCGAATAAGTAACCTTACCTGCGGGAATTACGGTATTGGTAATCGTCTCGTTGGGAAGATACTTTTTGTAAAGTTCCTCTATCGTGGAAGAAGAAGTATCCGAATCTTCATAATAGTAGGTCGTTTCTCCGTTTGAATCGGTTCCGGGTGTACCTCCCGTAGACCCCGACGATTCCGAAGTGTAGCTTGATTCCTCGGAAAGAACGCCCTGAGACTGTCCGTCCGCAGGCGTATAGTTGTGAATCGTTGTTTCCGTCGTTGAAAAATCTATTACAAGGTTTGATGAAACCTTAATGTCGCCGAATGATCCCGTTCCGGTAAGCACCTTCTTTACGCCGTTATTCAGGATTTCTTCGGCTTCCTGCTTGACCCCGAGCTGACTCGTTGCATTTCCGGCAGCTGTCGAAGTATCGTCACCCGAAAAAAGAAGGTTTGCCTCGCTGTCCATGATTACGATATTGTCGGTATTCGATGACCCCAAAGCCGTAGCTACGGCCTTCGCAAGAAAAGCGGCGTTTTCACTTGTAAAATCGCCTTCTATATTTAAATAGATGGCCGCACTCGGCTCTTCCTCTTTAGATAAGAGTGTTCCGTCATTATCCGGAATATTCAATTGAACCGTACAAGCCTTTATGGCAGGGAAAATCGAAACAAAGTCGCTTTCAAAAGTGCTCTCGAGGTAAAGCTTGTATCTCTTTGCTTTATCGGCTTCCGTTGTGGTAAAACTGCCCGAAAGGGCTTCTTCAATGGTATATCCCGTTGTGGTAATTCCGCTGCTTGCAAGCGTAAGTCTTGCTGTTGCGATATTGTCTTTGGGAACCTTTATCTGAAGTCCGTCATCTGAAACGGTATAAGAAATGCTTGCTTCATCCAGGGCCGCCGTTATCTCGGAAGCCTCTTTTGTGGAGTCACATTGTTGAAGAAGGGTATAGTTCGGAGAAGACAATACGGAATAAAGAATCACAAGCGCAACAATAACACCCGCCGCAATAGCAATGATTAAAGTCTTCTGCTTTGCGGTAAAGTGATTCCACCAGGCTATTATTTTTTGTCCGATTTCTTTAAGCTTGTTAAGTATCTTCTCGCCCATTTTTAACTCCAATGTATAAAACTTATACTACGTTACCATTCGCAGCCTTCCCCACATGCGCAAAACTTGTAGTGCGCATATAGGATTTATGCATGGTTGCAAACAGTAACATTTAAATTTGCATGTTCATAATTTCCTTGTAAGCATCAAGGAACTTATCCCTCACGGCTACGGTATACTGTAATGCCGTGGAGGCTTTCTGAAGTGCAATCATTAAGTCATGAGTGTTTTCCGATTCACCCATGGCAAAACTGATCTCCTCATTTTCCGCATCGGAAAGGAGACTGTTTGTGGAATTGATATTGTCGATTGCACTGTTTAATATCGAATCAAAAAGGTTACTCGTCTTTCCTGTCGATGTACTGCTCTCAAGAGTATCGGTACTGACAATCGAAGACGTTCCGAGTAATGAATTAACGTTCATTTATGCTCCTTACTGGCCTAACTCCAAGCCCTTTAAGGCCATCGATTTGCTTGCCGTGAATGCGGTTGAATTGGCTTCATAAGACCGGGTTGCATCTATGAGGTTCGTCATCTCCGTAATAATATTTACATTCGGATAGGTGACGTAACCATCCTCATCGGCATCGGGATGTGAAGGGTCATAGACCTTGTTCATCTCGGTTACGGTGTCCTCGTATACACCCGAAACCTTTACACCCCCGCCCGAATAGCTGTCTATGGAATTGTTCAAAACTCTTGAAAAAGCCGTCTGCGATCCCTTTTCTTCAAAGGTAACCACCTTTCTGACATAGGGAGTCCCGTCTTCCGTACGCGTTGTGTTTGCATTTGCAACGTTCTCGGAAATGATGTCCATACGATATCTCTGTGCGGTCAGTCCCGAAGCGTTAATGTCAAAAGAAGAAAAAATGCTCATAATAAACCTCCTACTTCATCGCCGTCTGGAGATTTGAAAACTCCTGACTGATACTGTTTAACAAGCCCTCGTACATGAGCTGGTTCTTCGCAAGCATGGTATTTTCCGTTTCAATATCAACGTTATTTCCGTCGAGTCTGTACGAATACCCCGAATAATCCTTGTATGTACGTGCTTCAAGGTCTCTGTTCGTAAGGTTTTTAACCTTGCTGTCCATGGACTCGTAGCTTGAATGCTTTAAAGCCTTTGAAAGCTCGCTTTCAAAGGTAACATCCTCTCTCTTGTAACCGGGAGTGTCGACGTTTGCAATATTGTTTGCAATCGCATCATTTCTAAGCCACGAAGCATCTGCGGCCTTGTCCAAGACATTAATGTAATCAAAGGCGTTTGATTTGATCATTTAACCTCCTTTTGGTAAACAAGCCTACACTGTGCCTACCTTATTTCATTATAAATAGTTTTCTTGAAAACACAAGATTATTTTAATTAAAAACCACATAATATTGTGTTTTAATTTTTACGCCCGTACCAAATGTGGGCGAAATCCTTAGGTGTTTTGAGAACCGAAAAAGGGACTTCTTTAGAAGTCCCTTTCAAGTTCGTAATCCTTTACTATTAATGTATCGGCTGTTTATCGCCGTTCCTTAACTAAATGTTCTTGTCCTTTTTAAGCTTGGCAATTTCCGGGAAGACCGCATCGTTCAAAACTCTGATATAGGTACCCTTCATGCCCGATGAGCGTGACTCGATTACACCGGCGCTTTCGAACTTTCTGATTGCATTTACGATTACCGAGCGGGTGATTCCGACTCTGTCCGCAATCTTTGAAGCAACCAAAATGCCCTCCGTTCCGTTGAGCTCGTCGAATACATGCACGATAGCTTCCATCTCGGAAAAAGAAAGTGTGCTTATTGCGGAGCGAACAACCGCAATTCTTCTTGCTTCCTCGGCATTCTCCTCATTAACCGCACGAAGCATCTCAAGTCCTACAACCGTCGTGCCGTACTCGCAAAGAATGATATCGTCTATGTCGTACGTTGCATTGCATTTATATACAAAGAGTGTTCCCAGTCTCTCTCCGGCAATTTCGATGGGAGAAATAACGGCCTGGAACTTATTGATATCAGTATGTTCAAAGCCGAGCGTCGTAAGATTGACGTTTTCCTTTGTGGAAAGAACAGCTAAAAGTCTTTCATTTAACATAGGATCGATAAAACTTCCTATGCTGTCGTCAATAAGCTCGTCAATTGTATCGATATAGGTACTTTCGCCTACGCCAAGCACCTTGCCCTTCTTACTGATAACCAGGACATTTGAACTCAAAATGTCTTTCATCACACGGCAAATATCGTTAAATACTACCTTGCTCGAATTGTTGTTATGTAAAAGCTTTCCGATTTTTCTTGTCTTGTCTAATAATTGAACACTACCCATACTTACCTCCAAGCAGATGTGCGAACTAAAAATACAAATGCATTGTAGCACGTAATTATTGAATATTCAACCGATTTGATTAAATTGCATATCATTTAAGACAATTTCTGTTGCTTTATTGTTTATGTCAAGCGAATCGCTACATTAGATAGGCGATTCAATCTTTATCAATTACATTGCCGCATTCCGGATTTGAGCATACAAGCTTCTTCCCGCGTTCCGTGTAGATGCTTCCGCATTTCTCGCACATTTTGTTTACGGGCTTCTGCCAAACCATGAAATCGCATTCCGGTATGCCTATGCAGCCGAAGTATCTGCGGCCCTTCTTTGTCTTTCTGATGACGATGTCCTTGCCGCACTTAGGGCAGGGAACTCCGATTTTTTCAAAGTAAGGCATCGTATTGCGGCATTCGGGGAATCCGGGACATGCAAGGAATTTACCGTGCGGTCCGTACTTGATGACCATGTTTCTTCCGCATAAAGAACAAACTTCTTCACTTACTTCGTCGGCAATTTTTACTTTATCCAGATCCTTCTCCGCAGCCTGTACCGCAGCATCCAAATCGGGATAGAAATTGGAAACAACCGTCTTCCATTTAATGTTGCCCTCACCGATTCCGTCGAGAAGTGCCTCCATATTGGCGGTAAAATTAACATCGACGATTGTGGGGAAGGCTTCCTTCATCATCTTGTTTACCACTTCGCCAAGTTCGGTTACATATATGTTTTTGCCTTCTTTGGCTACATAGTGACGGGCAAGGATAGTAGATATGGTGGGCGAATAGGTACTCGGACGGCCGATACCCTTTTCTTCCAGTGCTCTTACAAGGGATGCCTCTGTGTAGTGAGGCGGAGCCTGTGTGAAATGTTGTTTATCCTCGATATCAACAAGAGTAAACTTCGTATCCTTGTCTATACTCTTTGTAATCGCATTTTCCTTTGACTCCTCTTTTAAGTCGTCGTCCGTGCTTTCCGTATACACGTTCATAAATCCGGCAAAAACAAGCTTTGAAGCATTAAGTGAAAACTTCTCACCCTCTGCCATGAGCTTTATGCCGGTCGTTTCGTATACGGCATCCGCCATCTGAGAAGCAGTAAAGCGCTTCCAGATAAGCGCATAGAGTCTTAACTGGTCTCTTGAAAGATAATCCTTTAAGGTCTCGGGTTCCCTGGTAATATCCGTAGGTCTGATTGCTTCATGGGCGTCCTGAATCTTTGCGCCCTTCTTGTCCCTTGACTCGTCTTTCCTTACAAACTTTTCGCCGTATTTTGTTTCTATATAATTTTCGGCAGCTTCCGCAGCTTCTTTTGCGACTCTTGTCGAATCGGTTCTTAAATAGGTAATAATACCCTGAGTCTCGCTGCCTATCGAAATACCTTCGTAAAGCTGCTGTGCGATTCTCATGGTCTTCTGCGTTGAAAAATTAAGCGCACGGCTCGCTTCCTGCTGAAGTGTCGAGGTCGTGAAAGGAAGCGGAGCCTTACGTACACGCTCGCTCACCTTGATGTCCTCTGTCTTGAATTCTTTTCCTTTTAACTTTTTAAGAAGAGCTTCCGCTTCTTCTTTATTCTTAATAGTGCCTGTGTATTTTGCATACATCGGCTTTGAAAATCCGTCTGCCGAGAGACACGCATCGACAGTCCAGTATTCCTCCGGTACAAAGGCGTCAATCTCCGCTTCCCTGTCACAAATAATCTTAAGTGCGACACTTTGAACACGTCCGGCGCTTAAACCTCTTTTTATTTTTGCCCAGAGAATAGGCGAAATCTTGTAGCCCACCATTCTGTCAAGGATTCTTCTGGTCTGCTGGGCATCCACAAGATTCATATCGATACTTCTTGGATTCTTAAGCGACTCCTTGACGGCATTCTTGGTGATTTCGTTGAAAGTTATCCTGCTGACATCCTTGTCTGCAAGCTTAAGGCTTTCCATCAGATGCCAGGAAATTGCCTCTCCTTCGCGGTCAGGGTCGGTTGCGAGATAAATCTTATCAGCCTTCTTTACTTCCTTTCGCAAAGAAGCAAGCACGTCTCCCTTTCCTCTGATTGTGATATATTTGGGTTCATAGTCATGGTCTACGTCAATGCCGAGCTGGCTCTTCGGCAAATCTCTTACATGTCCGCAGCTTGCTACCACTTCAAAGTTACTTCCCAAAAACTTTTTAATTGTGTTTACCTTTGCAGGTGACTCCACAATCACCAAATTTTTTGCCATGGTTCCTCCTATACGTTTCCGGACGGTTACCTTTTTATGTAAAACGCTGTATTTCCCGATGATTTCCTTCCGATGTCACGTTAACGTGTAGTACTATACAATAAAAAAATTTTGTATGCAAGCCAAAACAATCATTGACAAAGCAAAAATCCCTATAGTATTCTTGACTCAAGGTTTTATCGGTTTCCGTCGGAAACCGTATTTTCACAGGCATATAAGAGTCAACCGAATATGGTTTATAAAATTTTTACCGGCAAAGTCGGCGGTGTTTTTGCCGACCTTATTACCGTTGAAGTTGACGCATCCTCAGGTCTCCCGGGGCTTGAAATAATCGGTCTTCCCGGTTCCGAGGTTAAAGAAGCCAAAGACCGTGTAAAGGTCGCTCTCAAGAATTCCGGCATCACTATCCCTTCCATGAAAGTAGTAATAAATTTAAGTCCCGCGGACGAGCACAAAATCGGAGCCGGCTTCGATCTTCCGATCGCGGCAGCGTTGCTTGGCGTCTTTGGGCATATAAACGCATTTGACCCCGAAAACACTCTTATAATCGGAGCTCTCTCCTTGGATGGTGATATCTGCGCCGTAAGGGGAGTTCTTCCTATTGTAAGAATGGCAAAAGAAAGCGGCTTTAAACGCGTAATTCTTCCGAAAGCCAATGCTTTGGAAGGTGTCATGATCAAAGGCATCGACATAATCCCCGTTAACAATCTTACCGAGTTAATATCCTATCTGGCTCTTGGTGAGGAGTTTAAAAATGCCGCCATCGCACCCTTTGAAAGCGATGAGGCAAATTCCATCATTGAGAGCAACGAATCGGATCTCAGTTTTGACGATGTCTACGGTCAGGACAATGTCAAACGTGCCGCCGCCCTTGCCGCAAGCGGTTTTCATCACTTACTGATAACCGGACCTCCCGGAACCGGGAAATCCCTGATTGCCAAAAGAATTCCCGGTATAATGCCTCCGCTTACCTACGAAGAATGTCTTGAGGTCACGACCATTCATTCCGTCGCCGGAAGACTTGACGAGGAAAGACCTTTCATTAATAAAAGGCCCTTCTTTTCCCCTCATCACGGAGCCAGTTCCCAGGCCCTTACGGGAGGAGGTTCCCTTGCAAAGCCGGGGCTTGTCTCACTTTGCCACCGCGGAATACTTTTCTTAGACGAAATGCCCGAATTCAAACGAGAAACCCTCGATATGCTGAGGCAGCCCTTGGAGGACGGCATCATCACGGTTTCAAGGGCAAAGAACACCTACACCTACCCCGCAAACTTTATGCTGGTCGGTGCGATGAACCCCTGTCCGTGTGGTTACTTTCCCGACAGAAGCCGTTGTTCCTGCACCGAGCCTCAGATAGCAAGGTACCTTTCAAAGATTTCAGGTCCTGTTTTAGACCGCATCGATATCACCGTCGAAGCACAAAGAATGGATATTAAATCGGTAAAGAAAACTTTAGCGCCCGAAATGAGCGGATTGGAAATCAAAGAAAGAGTCAGGGATGCCGTTTTGCGGCAAAAGAAGCGTTTCGAGCACGAAACCTTTAAATTCAATTCCTTCATTCCTTCGTCGAAGATGGATGAATATGTAAAGCTTGGGAAAAGTGAGCAGGATTTTTCTTTTTCCATGTACGATTCCATGAAATTGAGTATGCGTTCTTTTTACAAGATTATGCGAGTTGCGCGTACCGTTGCGGATTTTTCGGATTCGGAAGCCGTGACCGTCAAGCACTTGTCGGAAGCCTGCTGCTACAGATTTCCAAACTATTTCGGAGGGTTACAGTAATGGGGATTTTTGAAAAAGCATTTAATGAAGACAGAGAAGGGACCCTGCCGTATTTTTACTATATTTCCGCGACGATGTGTATCGGAATCAGGACGTACGAGCGGATGCAGAGTTTTTTTGCCTCTCCCGAGGAATTTTACAACGCAAGCGATGAGACACTTTCAAATACGGGAATTTTCACTGCAAGTCAGCTTGAAAGGCTTTCGGAAGCAAAGAAAAAAATAGATATTTTCAGGGAATATTCTTACCTTAAGGAAAAAGAAATTTCCGTTCTTTCCATAGAAGATACTGCCTACCCTTTGAAGCTTAAAGAAATAAAGGACCCTCCGCCGGTATTATTCTTAAAAGGAAAGCTTGCGGATGCCGGCACCCCCTGCGTCTCCGTCATAGGTGCAAGGGAGTGTTCCGAATACGGATGTAATGTGGCAAAAAGACTCGGTGAAGTGCTCGGAGCAAACGGAATTTCCGTGATAAGCGGAATGGCAAGAGGGATTGATTCCGTCTCTCAGAGTTCCGCTCTTGGTGCAGGCGGGCACTCACTTGCGTTCTTGGGCGGCGGAGTGGATGTCTTATACCCAAGGGAATCAAGGGCTTTATATCAAAAGCTTTTAAAAAAGGGTGGCATCATGAGTGAATTTCCGCCCGGTACCATGCCTTTAAGGCCATACTTTGCCTTAAGGAATCGCCTCATTGCCGGCATGTGTGATTCGCTTTGCGTCGTAGAGGCCAAAGAAAAAAGCGGAACCATGATAACCGTGGATCACGCTTTGAATTACGGGAAGGACATTTACGCTGTTCCCGGACGAATCACAGATGTCACAAGTCTCGGAACCAACGCTCTTATAAGGGACGGTGCCGGAGTCATTACGGATATAGATGCCTTTGCGCACGAAATTATTGAAAAATTCGGAGCAAACATGCCAATTCTTTCAAATTCAAGGAAAGCAACCAACGGTGTCAGGCGGGATTTAACGGATGATGAAATCCTGATAATAAAATCCTGTGACGAATCCTCGTTTACTCCGGATCTTCTTTCCTTAAAAACAGATATCCCCGGTTTCGGAATCATGAGTATCTGCCTGACCCTTGTTGAAAAAGGCATCCTAACAAGTATGGGCGGAAGTAGATTTAAGATGACAGATTACGGTATGTCTCAAAGGAATGCTCTTTTGGCAAGTGAAAGTGATGAAGAAGAAGCTTAAATTTCTTTCGATAATACTTCATATTTAAATAATACAATTTAATAATGTTTTGGGTATTAATTCAGGACAATCTTCATCGTATACAGCATCTTCCTACTTCCACCAAGCGTGTCAGGCACTCGACAGTTCAAAATCATATCTGCAATAAATCTTCCGGCTTGCATCCGAGTACGCGCCCCAGCTTTATCACATCTATGGCTCTTGTATGATTTATATCTCTCTGCCTTTGTTCAAAAAGCTGTATCTGCCGTAACGGGACACCGGACAAATCTGCTAACTCGCGCTGTGATAACCCTGAATATTTTCTGATACGTTTGATGTTTGTTTCCTTATAGTATTCATTCCAAAAATCATTCATCGTATCAACAAAATGCATAACATCCATTTCATGATATACATCATACATATCTACGATCTTACCAATCGGCACAGCATCATTTATCCTCAGAAATGTACGGCATGTATACCACTGGTAATATGCCAAAGCCCATCCGGCCCAGTATTCCGGTGATTTGTCCAGATACATCTCATCCTCATGCTCTATAGGAGCAAGCCCGGATTTTTCTACCACTTCTTTTGCAAGTTCACAGCCTGTTTTTCCGGCTATATATGTCGGATTTCCTGTTTGAAACTGTGCGGAAACATCCGACATCAGAAACAGACCATAAAATTTTTCAAGTTCAAGCTCACAGGTATTTGCCGCAAAGTCCAGCATATCGCCCATTATTCGCTGCGCAATTGCAAGATAATCAGACGGATAAGCGTGCATCTCCATTTTTAATTTCCTCTCTCATGATATCAAGAATAAACAGTTCGTTCACATCAGCCGTTACCTCTTTACTTTTTCGATACTCCCGCCTTGCTTCACGCTCCCTTTCTCTCTTTTTATTGAAGTATTCCCCCGCATCAACACCTTCATAACCGATAAAATATATCTGTTCAAAAGCCTTTTTTCTTTTTAAAACAATCTGTTCTCCGAGTTTTCCCAGCCGCATCGCCTCTGACAGCTTCTGCAGTGAAATGACACCTGCAACAAAATCCTGTGCGAATGAAAAATATGAGTCATCTGCCCTGTATCCTATTATCACATCATATCCCGAAATGTCAGGAAGAAAATTATCTGTTATATATTTTTTTGCCTGTTCAGCCATACTTCCATTCTGCCAATATGTCCTGTTGTCCGCAAGGATAGCAAGCCAGTTTAAAATATTATATCCAGGCGAATTAAGATTAAGCACCTCAAGTCCTGACATATCAAACTCATACATATTCGCATAGCCATTGTTCTGCTTCGCACAAGCCCATTCTTTTGCAAGTTCTATATTCTCTGTGCAATAAAAGCCTTTTCCATAATCATTGTTTCGGGCTCCTTTTCCGAATTCCGGCTTTTCTATTATGTTTTCCGAACCGTGATATAGTATTTTAGACATTTTTCACCTCTTTGTCGGTCTGAATTTCCTATTTTCTTTTTACTTTATTGCACATTTGGATTATATCGCTGTAGCGATAGCTTTTCAAGGATTTTGTGATAAATAATCACCGGCTTTCCTAAAAAATTTCGTGCCGGTTATAAAGTGAACCCATATAAAAAAGAGTTTCGCTTGCGAAACTCTTACGCCGTCCTCGCCCTCTCCGTCCTCGCTTCGCTCGGCCACCTCTCCCAAAGGGA
>CAVJJQ010000004.1:0-46145 GCA_963649755.1 bacterium
GCCAATGCTTGTTACGCCGTCAGGGATCGTAATCGAGGCTAGGGCGTAACAGGAGTCGAACGCAGAACCGCCAATGCTTGTTACGCCGTCAGGGATCGTAATCGAGGCTAGGGTGTAACAGTACCGGAACACAGAACCGCCAATGCTTGTTACGCCGTCTCCAATCTCAACCCTTTTAACGCTGTTTTGATAAGCGCAGTTACGACTATCAGAATTAGGCGAATACCTGAGAATTGCGCTATATTGGTTCGTTGATGAGGACCCATAAAAACCCATCGTCCCGTCCACAGTCAACTTGATGACATAATCCCCCGGCGCGGCATAATTGTGGGTCGGGGTCCATTTTACTGTGGACGTGCTCGTTCCGGTGAGGGTATCGGGCGTCGTGCCGTCGCCCCAGTCTACGGCGACCGTGCCGTTCGGGCAGACGCCGAGCATGGGAGACGTGCGGCCCTCTTCGAGGTGAATGTAAATTCTCGTCTTGCCGTCGTCGGTGATATACATCGCGCCGACGTTCATCTTCCGGTTGGTCGTCTTGAGGTCCGCGAGAGTCCAGTTCCAGCCCTGACAGATGAGTCCGCTATGAGAGGGATACGCGGGAAGTTCTGTCTTATCCGCCAGTTCCGCGAGCGTCCACGCCTCTACGACCGTTCCGTCGTAGTCGTAGAATGTGATGTCCGAGGGCGAGACGGGAGCCCCGCCTCCGGCCTGAATGTTCCCGATGGCGGTCACAAATTCGTCCGGATAGGCCAGCGGGTCCGTCGTGTTCCCCTTCGCCCGGATAGCGTCCGCGACCTTCTTGAGGTCGCTTTCTTTTGTGAGATACTCTTTGTCGACCTGCTTGTCTGCGTTTTTCTGTAACCACGCCAATAGATCGCCGGAAGGGGCAACGTCAAATTCAATCGTTTTATACGCCGTATTATCTCCCCAATCAAAAGTGTACATGCTAAGCCCAACTTCTGCGCCTGCCACCTCAAGCTCATCGTATTTCAGCACATAAATAGCTGCGGCCTCAGGGTCTACTATCGAAATAGAACCAAAGCTTTGCCCATTAGATGTGAAAGGACATTGTTGTGTAGCTAATTCTCTACTACTTTCATCGACCGGCGCAGTGTCTTTGATTACCCATGTCTCACTCATTAAAAGCTCACCCCGTTTGCATCAGAAATGGATTCAGCAGCCCAAGCCCCGTCTACCACACGAAGGAATTTGCCATTGTCGGAGGCGGTAACGATGGGGAGTTCCTTCTTGCTCCACTCTTCTTTATTGGTCCTTACATCCCCGATGGCCTCGTCGATCTGAGGGCCGGTGTATGCGCTGTTATAGGCCATAGTCTCACTCCTTCATGCAGAGGAACTCTTCGCCGTCCGAAGTCAGCATGGTGTCTGTCTGACCGGACGGGACAAAGCCCCAGTTGTCGTTCCAGCTCCCGTCTAAGCCCTGCGCATAGAGGGAGATCCGATACGTCCCATCGCCGGAAAGAAGAAAATCGTCGTAGACCTCGAAGGTACGTTCCGTGCCCGCCGGGGTCTGGGAGAAGGACGCGATGAGCGCCCCTTTCCCTCGGCCCCAGTCCTCCCCGGCCTTTGTCGCGCGGCACTCGAAGGCCTGATACGCGATGTCCGAGGAGAACTTTACGGTGATGGAATCGAACCCAGAGACTGCCGAAATTTTATTCCCCGTGATGGAGAACGTCAGCCCCGGCGCGGCCATTACGCCACGCTCCATGTACCGGCGGCGTTCTTGACGAAGACCTTCACGACCTTCGTGCCGTCGCCAGAAGAGGCCGTCTCAAGGTCCGCGCCCTTGATGGTGACGTTGATGGCGGTGTTCTTCTTATAGCCGCCAGCCGAGCCGGAGGTGTTCGTCGAGCCGCCAGTGGTCGGGATCTGCGTTCCGGCAGTGTTCAGGCTGCTCGTCGACGGGACCACGCGCACCGTGTATTCCTCGAAGTCGACGTCCGAGGTGAAGGAGAACGCGCAGGTGTCGAAGCCCGTGACCTTCGAAATTCTCGACTTGTCCGGCCCGGTGATGGTGACCACAGGGACCGCCGTGTTGACCGTAATGGACGCGGAGACCGCCGCGGACTCGTTGCCGACGTCGTCCCGGACCTTGACATAGACCGTCTTGAGGCCGTCGCCGTCGGGAAGTACGAGAGACTTGGAGGTCGTGAAGGTCTCCCACGAAGCCGCCGCTTCCGTCGCCGCCGCCTTCGTGCCCCAGATCTTCATCTGGTAGCCGGTCGTGGCCGAATCCGAGACCGAAATAGCTGCTGTGACGGTATTGCTCGTTGCGTACGTTGCGCCGCTGTTCAACTGTAAGGCCAGCCCGGCCGGTGCTAACGTATCAAGAATTAGATTGAAAAAACTTGCCATGTGTTAAGCCCCTTTCTGTTCGCTCAGTTCGATGTACAAAAATCCGCCCGGGCGGGTGTAAATGACTTCATCCCCGACGCAGACGGTCTTCACGCCCATCTCGCCGACGAATAGTTCCTTGATCTGTTCTTCTCCGATCGTTACCACATTGTCACCCCCGGATAAGATACACGGTCCGCGTGTCCTTCACGGCCAGAGCGTCATATTCCGCCCGGTCGAGGACCACAATGGTGTCGATCTGCTTCGACGAAACGTTTCCGCCTCCGCCCCCCTGATAGACAACCTTCGTCGGTTCCACCTTCATGTGAATCTCAGGCTGGGATACGCTCATCTTAATCATAGCCAGCCTCCTTGAGGAATTTTTTCACATTCTCCTGTACAATATCAGCCGCAAGAGTATTGCCGTTCTCATCCGTAAGCGCCAACTGTAAATGAACTTTATCGGGTCTCAGCCTCATAGCGTCGTCATAGGGGATTTTCACAAGAAGGTGGGTCTCATCCACTACGGTAGGCGTGTACTGAAAGAAGCAGCAGGCCTGCCGGACGTAGAATTCGAGATTCGAAGCCTTCGTCAGGTCTGTTCCCTCTACTTCTACAGATAAAGCGTTCGCGATTTTTTGAAACACTTAATCACCTTCCGTTTCCAGTTCAATAAGACCGCGCATCAGGCACAAGTCCTGATACGAAAGCCGGATGTTTTCATCCATCGGGAGCTTGACCGGGACAATTTCGTCCACGACCTCTACGCCGAGCACCTCGGCCATTTCCTTCTGATACGCGTCGACGTTCTCGTCGTCGACTCTCCATCCGTCATCGGTCGTGTGGCCGAGCTTTTTGATAAGCGCGGCCCTTCTTTCGTTGTAGAACACCAGAATGTGGTCGAGCTGGTCTAAAAGCCTGCTCACCCTGTAAAGCGTTCTTGGCCGCATATCCGCCGCCGAGACCTTCTTTAAAGCTGGCATAGCGGACACAATGTTTCCGATTGTCATAGTTCACCTCCCTATGGTCGTAAAGCGAGGATTATTCTGTTCAGCATGTTCTTGAGGCTGTATTCCCCCGTCGCAAGAATTTCCGCCGTAATCGGCTTTCCGGAAGTAATTTTTGAATATGTCGCTGCGTCGAAGGCTTTCTGCACGCTATTGCTGCCTCCGTTCGGGCTGCCGTAGAGGCAGTAGAGCGATTGGTATATCCCGGATGCGAGTGTGTTCATCTTTGCCGCAGTGATGGCGTCTCCGGAAGCGACGGCATTGTTCGCGTAGTATGTAACCCTCGTAAGTTCCTTCA
This sequence comes from bacterium, assembly GCA_963649755.1. Lineage (GTDB taxonomy): Bacteria > Bacillota > Clostridia > Lachnospirales > Lachnospiraceae > UBA1258. The sequence goes on from CAVJJQ010000004.1 coordinate 3,660, forward strand.
TCGCTCCAAGTTTCTGATAGAACGAGTTGTATGCAGCCGCTGTCAGATTGGAAGAAAGTGCCCCTTTTGCTATTTTCACCGCGTCATTATCCGTCCAAGCGAACGCCTCAATGTATGTTTTGACAACGAAGTAAAAGGCCATCACATTGGTACCAGCCGTAGAAAGGTTGATTGTATCGTCGGCATACAAACGGACTGGGGTTTGACCATAAGGGCGGACGTAGTTGAACAGATACCCGCTCGCATAGGTTTTATACGCTATGGTGTCCTTTACAGCGATCGTGTCTGCATCAATATCCTGCGTAAGCGTTCCGAGGTTTGTGTACCCGCCACCAGCCGCAGAATATGCCGAGCAACTCATCGTATACGTCGCCATAGCATCACCCAAAAACAGCAACCGTCGTGCCGATGTCCGTATTGACGCCGTTGACGGTTTTATACACGCCGTTGTCCGTGACATAAAGGGAGTTCTGACCGGCAGTCATTCGAACGCCTGCGTTCGTGACGATGAGATAATGCCCTCCCAGATCGAGGTCTGTTCTTCCACCGTAGGACATGACGATACCGGCTGTCTGTTCGGCTCCTGCGCTGCCGGTCCCCATGCCGATATATCCGTAGTCCGTTTGACCGGAGGAGTCCATGACGTGGAAATAGCCGCCTCTGAGGCCTATCTCGTTCGCCTCGATGTATGGAGACTGGACCTTCGTGAAGTCGATATAGGTCGACTGGATATACTCCGGAACAGAGCCGCTTTCGATCTGGCTCTGTAGGTCGTCGCTCAGGTCTCCGAAGGTGATAGCGCCGGTGATGTTCAGGTGGTCAGCTGTGATAGTTCCCACCTGGACTAGCCCTGTAATTTGGACGCCGTCTTTTGAAAGCGTGATCGTCGCGCCGTTCTCTTCCTCTTCGTAAGAAAGCATGATGCCGTTCAGATTCACGTCAATTAGGGCCTGTGCCTCCGAACCGTCGATTTTCCAGGAGACTTCAAGGGCAATTTGTTCCGTAGACTTTCGAATCTCAGAAAAAGCTTTCGCGTTCTCCCGTTCTTCTTTTGTTCTAGCCTGATACGGATATTCATGGTTCACTTCGGTTTCGATGGGAGCTTCAATGTCAGCACTCATCGAAACACCGACTGTGAAGACCGCAGAGGCCAGAATGGAGCTTTCCCCGTTCGGCTTGACGCTGTCTCCCAACTCCAATGCAGGGTTCATAAACGCCGTTCCAGCGCTGTACGGAAGGTATGTCACGCCGTTCAGGATACCCCTCACGTAATTGCAGATGGCCTGTGTGGCGTAGATACAGTCTGCTTGAATCTCATACCCGGAGTCTCCGGAAGAATACTGCGTGTTGGAGTCCGGGTATAAAGTCACCTTTCCAATGGTCACGGTATCTCCGAGTTTGTTGAAGGACATGACCGGAACATTATCGGCAGTCGAAGGAGAGCCCAAACGAATAAGCCGGAGTTTGTTGTTCTCCGTAATGACGAAGTTTCCCCCAGACGCCGCCGCGATACCGCAGAGAACTTCCCGCATGGTGTAAACTTCTGTCGGGGAGTCCACGGTATACGGCGCAATCTGGCTTCGGGAGTCCAGCGTGAGCCCCATCTTTCCGCAGATGAAATTTACCGCGTTCGCCATGCTCATGGGATACGTGCCGGAATTGTCGATATAGTCCTGCTCGGCCTTGAGCATCGCGTCATAGGCGGTAATGGTCATCCAGCCGAAAGCATCGATAGATCGGGTGTCAATGTAGAACGTCCCGAACGGAATCCAGTCCGTTGCCGTGTCGCCGTAATCGGTCAATCGGATGTAACACGCGATCTCTGCCGCTGCCGGGATGGCCCCGTCAGGTTGAAACACCATGTCCAGCATCGCAGAAGGGGCCTGTCCGATCGTCAGTTTGTCCATCATGGGCTTCGTGACCTGTGCAGACTTGATCTGCCCGTATGTATAGGTTTTGTTGTTGATGACCGCCTTGAATTCCACCGCGTGGTCTCCGGCGTAAATACTGTTCCAGTTCGAAGGAACCGTCTGCATCGTATCACCTACTTTTCAATCAAAGGGAATGTAATACCGTCCCAATACTCCTGCCCGTTTTCTCTCTTGATGAGGAAAGAAGCAGGGTTATTGTTTGAATACATGGTTTTCGTGACTACTGAGCCTACCTGCGGGTCATAATACTGCACAGTCACAAAAACCGGCATAATGGCTGACAGAACTGTAGAGGCTTCTGAACCAAGAAGAGGGCGGCAGGTAATGTCCAGACGAACTTTCGTTGCGACTCTGTTTCTCTGCATTTCGCCGTCTAATGTTCTTCCGGTATCGGCTGCGTCTACGTCGTTTCTCTGCCATTTGAGTCCTTGAAAGGCGATATAAGGGACCATGTTGACGCCGTTGACAGTTAACGTCATGGTTTCATGATTTGAATGATGTCCGTCGCGACCTTCCCGAACTTCCGCATCGTACTGTTCTCCTGCAAATACTCTGCGCCTTTCAGAGTAATGCGGGCTGACGCGATGTTGACAACAGCATTACCAATCAGGTCTTTGCTGATATCGATTCCGGAAACGTACCCTTCATCCAGAAGGGACTTCACGACGTTCAACCACTCGTTATCGTCCACCCCGAGGGCCTGCGGACTAATGAGTTTCCCCATATAGTCCGCTTTCTTGCCCGTTTCGAGGCTGTATAAAATCTTGTATGCGATCTGCAATGTTTCCATCGCCCATCCTCCTTACACGCCGACCGTCGAAACACCGTACATACGGTTCCTGCGGTTCTGGCTTGCCGTGATGTCCTTGCCGTCAAGATACACTCTGATGTCCTGCCCTCTCTGGTTGCCCATAACAGAAGCCACAGCTCTTGCGACACCCGAGGACACGGCCTGTACGATCTGGTCGTTATTCGCTACGGCAGTCCTCCCGCCAATCGAGCCAACCATTTCAGGCCCGCTCTCTCTGGCTACAAACAGTTCACCCGAGGAAACGAAACCGCCGTTCGCCCTGCCGGGGATTTTACTGACGAAGCTTCCCGACCGTCCGGTCCCGCCGCCGCCAGTTTTCGCAGTACTTGTAGAAGTGCTCAGCTTGGAAGCAAGGCTTGAAATTGTGTTCTTTGCGCTCTCAATCCAGCTGCCGACAGTGCTTGTCCACCAAGTCTTTACTGCGTTCCATTTTTCTTTCAGGCCGCTTAAGAACCCTTCAATAACGTTTTTACCAATACCCGCAAAAACAGTGGACGGGGAATGGATTCCAAGCAGATTCTTGAAGCCATTAACAAGCGGGTCTACCATATTCGTCTTAATCCAAGCACCGATGTTTTTGAGTCCGTCAACAATTCCATTAAGCAAGCCCTTTGCTACGTTTCCACCTGCCTCCTGAATCTTCTTGGTGAAGTAATCCATAATGCTTTTCACAGCATCTTGGAGCAGCCCATAGCAGAGCGTCACGAAAGCCGCCAGCGCTGCACCCATCAAATACATAAAGGCCTCGACAATCCCGCCCCAATCGATGCTCCTGATCAACTCTGCGATCTGCTGCCCGAGTTTTTGCCAGTCGATATTCTTTACGGTTTCGGTGATAGAGTTGGTGAAGCTGATCGTCAGTTTACTGAACGCATCGCCGAGTTTTTTCATGTTCAGGCCGCTGATAAAACCTGCAAGCATTTCAAAGACGATTTTGAACTTTGCCCATAAAAGCTTACCGACGTTCTCCCACTCGATTTTTTCAATCATACCGTTGAAGAACTCTGCGATTTTATTCCCGAAGTTCACCCAATCGACCGTATAAAGGAACGCAACCGCAAATGTGATAGCCAGATTCAGCCCCGCACCGATTGCCTGTCCGAGCTGCACCCAGTTGATTTCATTCACAAGCGTATTGAGTCCTTCCGCAAGTCCAGCGCCCATATGCGCGATTTTCTCTTTCAGGCCGGGCGTTTCAAAAATCGAAAGAAGTTTTGCGGAGAATTCATTGATCTTCGCGGCCAATTCCGAGGCAAGTTCGTTCCAATCTCCGCTATTGAAGGCTTCCTTTATCCTCTCGGCAAGGCTCTTGATTTTGGAGTCGACCGGCGCTTCCTCGAACATATTGCCGTAGTCAACGCCGCCAGCTCCACCACCGGAATTCTCATCGTTCAGCCGGTTGATCTCGTCGAATCCGAGAAGCGTTTTCTGTAATTCCTTCGCCGCGCTGGACGCGCCGCCGAGACTCTTCGCATAGTCTGTCGTGTTCTTCTTGGCCCTTGTAAAGGTTCCCTTCCCGCCAAGCGCCTGTAAGAACTGATTGACTGCATTTGCAGCGGTGATAAATGCGTTTGCAATGCCGATAACGATTGGAAGAAGCGCCGTCAGCGCGGGCATTACCGCAGCACCGATAGAGTTTTTGACCTGCTGCAATGTCGAGGCATACTCTGACATTGTCCGGTTCGCCTGTGCCGCGTCCATACTGTTTAAGGCTGCGCTGTATCTGGTAAGGTTGTTGACGCCTTCCCGCGCCGCCGTAGAAATACCCTTGATAGCAGAACGAACGAGCCTATATAGTGCAATCCTTCCGATAGAGTTAACGAAATTGCCAAAAGCCTTCCCGAGGTTTACTACTGGGGATAGAAGGCTCTTCGCGCCTGACAGCATCAATTTTCCAAGTCCCGTGCCGATGGTCTTTGTTGCAGAAGCAACACCTTTTACAGAGGCTTTCGCCGTTGTCCATAGTGCGTGAAATGTCGCCGACAGATAATTGAACTTCTTTGTTGTTTCCTCTGCTGCCCTACCAGATTCTCGCACTCTTTCCGTCACCTGCTCAACGTTTGTGCCCTCCTGACCCATATCCGCAGTAGCAGGTGTTTCCGCAGCGGAATTTGTACTGCTTGTATTGGTGGAGCCAGAGGCCGACCCCGAAATTGCTCGAAGGTCTTTCGCCGCCTCTTTCAGGTTAGAGAAGTCAATAGAAGCGATACTTTCCAGTTTTTTTAGCGTACCGTCGATGCCCGAAGAGGCGTTTCCGATGCTTGTTAGCGCAGTATTGACCTTTTTGATCTGGCTGACTGCCGACGATAGGCCCGCGCCGCCGGAAAGGGCTGTTTTCAGCCTTGTCAGAGTCCCGATAAGCCCTTCTATACCACTGGAAGCGTCGGACGCGTTTTTCTTGATCTCAATTTCAAGGGTTTCAATTGTCGGCATTTAATCACCACACTTTTTCTTGTATCTTTTCTCCATTGATTTGAAGAACATAATAGCCTTTTCGCGCTCCCTCTTGACTCTGTCCGCCTTTTCTTCCGGGGTATCCCTCGTGATCTTCCGGGGCTTGCTCGGGTACTCGAGAGGTTTCTTCCCCTTCTGCGCGAACGCATTGGAAAGAGCGATGGAAAGCGCATCGTAAAAGTAAACGCCTTGGAGCCATAATTCATAGTTCTTGCTCTCAAGGCGTAATCTGTCCGCTTCTATATATGGCTTCAGCTTGGCGGGGTTCATATTCCAGAACTCCACCTCGCTGATACCAATTACAAGGCACTGCGGAAGGTACGCCGCGAGACATTCTTCACGGAAGGATTTGTACTTTACTCTTCCTTCTTGCTCTCGCTGTTCTCCTTCTCCGCTCTCTTGGAGAGAGCTTGAAAAAAACCGCTTTCCTCTACGGCCTCCCGCAGAACTTCGGCGATATCGTCCATGCTGCCGCCGTTCAGAATGTGCTTCTCGATCTCTTCACCTGCCTGATCTGCCTTCTTGTCCATGCACATCGCCGCATAGGCTCTGATGAACATAATGGACTTGTCCTCAATCTCCGACATGGGGATGCCCATGCTTTCGAACTGGCAGACCGAGTTGAATGTAATTTCCTTTGCAGGATAAACCTTATCGTTAATTACAATTTCCTTCTTCATTCTCTATCCCCCATAAGTTAAGTAGGCTTAATAGCCGTATCCCAGCCAATATTGCCGTTCGGCGTAACGTAAGCTGTATTCTCAAGAACGCTGTCGACCTCCGCGCCCGCAAAGCCCAGAGGCGAGGGGTTGCCAGTGAAGAAGAACCCATCCGTAAGGCCGGGGACGTAAAATTCCCACCACATCTTCTTACCGGTTTCCGCGGCGGTCTTATACGCCGAATAAATGCCGTCCCATTCGGTCTTGAAAGCTTCGGTCATGTTGACGCCGATGCCGAGTGCGCCGCCCGGGTCTTTCAGACCATCGATATAGGTCTTCCACTCCGTAGCCTCAAGAGTGGTCGTTTCAAGCGTCGACGGCTCCGGGTTGAAGTCCGGAAGACTCTTGACGCTGGATACCTTTGTAAATGCAGTAGGTTTCGTGCCCGCCGTAGTCTCGGCACCGTAGCCGAGCAGAATACCCGCAGTGCTAAGGTCAATTGCCATATAGTTACCTCCTTAAAAGTCGTTTGTTTTCGTCTACGACCGTCCGATATCTGGCTTCCACCCGATAGATAGAAGTCTCTGCATTAGGTAGCGTTATAGGCTGTCTGCTCAACCTAACGAACCCTAAACTCTGCATGATCTCGTCGGTCGTCTGCATGATCTCTTTCGCCTGTTCCTTCCTTCCGGAGGAAAGGTTGCTGTAGACATTCACGTCATACATGAGCTGCGAATGGTGGGAGCCTTCCGTATCCAAAGCAGGAAGGAACATACTGTTGTCAGCTTCTACAATGCTCACTGAAGGAAAGCTTTCCGGAGCGTGAACGTATTCGCTGTAGACAGAAATTCCTTCGTATTTCTCCGTCAGAATCTTAGAAACTGCATCGAATACGTCGGTTTCGATATCAGGAACCATTGAATACCTCCCTTGCTATCCGTAAAACCTCCTGCTCTATGCTCTTCCCGGCGTTATACATCGCCGCAGCCGGGGGGTTGCCGTATGTATGGCCTCCTCCCTTGTCTTTGGGAAGATACCATCCGTTCGGGTCATCCCAATGTCCCTTTCCGGGATATGTGCCGGGACCGTACTGCATCGGCTTCGGGTGTCCATAGCCGTAAGTCACGCCGGAGCCGAACTCGATAAACAAGACCGCTTCCCCGGAAGCGCGAATGACGTATCCGTTTTCAATCGGGTCTACAGAAACAGAAACGTCGTTGTCTCCCGTATAGACAGCCCTCGAAAAACCGAGTGTCGCTTTCGTTGCGCCCAAATCAGCCAATCGCTGTATCAGCGTGTCTATTTTCCTGTCCCACTCCGCATCGAGCTTTCTGATCTGTTTGATCGCGCGGTTTATGGACGTGGCGTTCAGCTCAATTTCGATTTTCTTCATTGCACGGATACCTTCCGGATAGCAACTGTGACACTGTTGATAGACCGCGCAACTTTGACAACAACGTAGTCCCACGGGGTATCTGTCGAGCCGTCAATGTCGGTCTCCGGCCTTTTCTCGACCCAGAGGACCGAGGACTCGGATAAACCAAAATCCTTGTCACAAGACGTTATCGTCCTGTCGTAGTCCGTCTGGATGCCAAACAAAGCGTCGTCCGAAGAACCCCTCGAAGCAGAGATGTTTTCAGCCGTTTTCATAGGATTGGAGTACTTCACTTTGAACTGTCCGGTTCGCTTCCCGTCTTTCAGAATTTCTTCCTTCCCCAGATAGTTCGCGTACCAGAATTCCGTCTTATTTCGTCTGAGTGACCTCAATAGACCACCGCCTTTGCGCAGACGTTGTTTCGGATGTACGAAACCATATCCGGGTACTTAAAGGCTCTGGAAATGTTGTTTTCTGTGTGAGAGGTCTGATTTTCCGCGCCGATCATGTTGTATCCGGCGATAACTGCCATGATCTGGACTGTATCGTATAAGGGGGAAACGCTTTTCGCCCCAGACCATGACAGAATCTCGCTTTCTGCCATCTTGAGGTACGCACAGATCAATTCGTCTTCTCCCTCGTAGTTCATAAGAAGCTGAACCCGCTCGATTTTTTCGTCAAACGTCATCGTGCGTACCTCCTTTTATCACGCGATGGTATACCAGTCCTTATCCTTCGGGCTGTCGCCAGATGCCGGAGTGACCTCCACATAGCCGTTGCCTACCTTTGCGTAGTAGGTCGTGCCGGACGCAGCCGTAGTGGCGGTAGACAGGGTAGCCGTGCCCTTGAAGATCTTTACGACCTTCGTCTCGTCGGTGAGAGCTGCGATGTAGTACTTACGGGAGTAGATAGAGTTCTCGCGGGTGTTCGCGTCGCGCTCCTGCTCGATCTCCGTGCCCTTCTTGTTGAAGAGGGTGACGGCTTCCTTCGTGGCCATGTAAATGGAGCCGGAAGTTGCATCCTTCTTCGTATAGATGTTCACGCCCGCCACAGTGCCGATATAGCCGTTCTTTGCGAACGCCTCGACATACTGAAGCGTGTCTTTCAGTTCCTTCCGAAGGTCGGCCACGTCCGCGGGAGACACGAAAGCGAAAATGCTGACATCTTCGAGGTCTTCCAGACCGAGAACGGACTGTGCGTCGGCGAACATATCGAAGTTGAACTTCGTACCGACAACAACCTGCGTGGCCTTTGCGAACTCGGCATAGATATCCGCGTTGACGGTGTTGAACATATCGGTGCCCATGTGTCTGGTGCCGACGGGAACCAGCATCGGGTCGGTCATAGCCTGCTCGTCGTAGTACTTGAACCGGTTCTGTGCCAGAAGGATCTCGTACTGCTTCTGCGTGTAGCCAACTTCAATAGACTTCGTGTTGCCGCTGCCCATCGTCAGCTTTTCCGTGCCGTCAGTCGCCTTGTAGACGTTGATCTTGCGAATCATGCCGGGCGTGCCGACAAGGTTGTTATCCGGCGTGCAGAACTGCTGCAAGTTGAGATGGGAATTGAACTGATCTTCGACCTCGTTCGAGAGATAGAAGTTGCTGTATACCGTATTTGCCAATTTTAGTTACCTCCATATAAAGTTTTGTATTCTTCGGGGTGTTTTTCGGAAAACTCGAACCGTTCCTGCGGCGTCATCTTCCGCAGCTGCTCGAGCGTAATACCAGCGCCATCTCCGGGAGGCGGGGTAGAACCGTTTGCAAGGCTTTCAGCCGCCGCAGCCTTTTTGACCGCTTCCAAATGCTTCTGATGGTTCGCGAAAACAGCGTCCATGTTATCTTCCGCGAAGGCTTTTGCGGTCTCCGCAGCTAATGCTGCATCATATCCGAGCGCAAGATACTTGGATGTGTAGTCGGAGATTTTCTTCTCCTTCCGAAGGGTCTGAAGCTCTTCCATGATCTTCTGCTCGTTCGCGGCCCGTTCAGATTCCTTGAGTTCGTCTTCGGTCATCTTGGCCTTCAACTGCTTTGCCAAGTTAGATGCTTCGGACGCCTTTTTGTCGAAAGCGGACTTTTCAACGAACTGCTCCATATCGATGGGGTCTGCGAACTCCATGCCCTGAATGGCAAGCTTGGCGTCCTCCGGGAGCGCGTCAAAATTGGGGATTTTACTGGTATCGATTTTCATAATTCTTCTCCTTTTGGGTTTTATAGCGTTCTCTCGCATAGTTTGGGTTTGAAGTGTTCTCTCACTTTTGGGCTTATAGACATCTCCGTCCGTTCTGGGCTTTTTTACGTGCATCTCCGCACAAACAAAAATGGTCGGCAAGAGAAAGTCTCTTGTCGACCATACCTTTGTCGCTTCTATTGAACATCACCTTATCAATAGGACGATATTCACTTTTCCGGCCTGTATTTGACCTTTCGGGAAACGTCTACAACGACGATCCCGACTCGTTCTTTCTTGATCTCCGCAATTCCACCGTTTCTAAGAATCGCTTCGATCGCATCAATAGCTTCCTTACTAAGCAATCAATCACCTCCGACCGGGAGCAGAATACATCTGCATCCGTAATGCTCCTTCGGCGGGACATTGTCGATGTCATATACTAGCCCGTCCCGCGCATCGCAATCGTCACAAACTCTTCCGTCTTCCATTGTGCGCCACATGACTCTTTCGATCCCGGAGTCCCGATATGCGTCAAGCATTGCCTGATCGCACACGCCGATTCCGTATTGCGTGGTCTGACGCCACCAATAAGAGGCCGCCCGCCTCAAATCAGTTTGAAAATCCTCCCGGCTTTCAAATTCCCGGTCTGTCAAAATGGCCTCGTTCAGGCGCATCCTTTTCCGGTCTGTTTCCTGCTTGTATATGTACTTGGTGACCGGATTGTAAGATTGCAGGTAGTCATACACCCACATATCGTCGATTTTGCGTTCTTTCCCTCTAAAACCGTTCTCTTTAGCTGTATTGAAGGCAAAATGATATGCAAAAAACGCACTATCGAGATACATCTTCTGATTTCTGGAAACCAGACGTTCAAAAAGCTCTTTTGTGACCTTTTTGGTGTTCAGAACATTCAATTCATCGAATCCCATAAGGGATAAACGATTGAACTCTCTTCGAAGCGCCTTTTTTGTTTCCGGGAGAATTTTATCCAGTCTCTTGTAAATCGACATTTACAGGCTCCCATTTCTCCATCTGTTCTTGATAATGACTTTCGGACATATTGAAAGCGGACTGCGGGTCGCTGAACATCCCGCAGTGCTCGAAGGCCAGCGCAGGATGAATATGCGAATTGTTGAGCATAGAGACAAGCACCTGCGCTTTGCTCTGGATGTTATCGTAGTTATGCCTGGTGAACTTGATGTCGACATCCTTCAATTTGAGCTCGTTATCCGTCGCCTTCCGGATGATCGAGAGTGCAATTCTCAGGAACTCCCGCTCCGATCTCTTGAAGTTCGCTTCGTCAGACTTGGCTCTTGCCTCAGCTGTCGACCAGCCGTCTCTGACAATGACCGCAGCGCCGGTATCGCTTGTGCTTGTGCCGCCGTTTCTGTTCGGCATACCGACAATTTCAAGAATCTTCTGATACAAATCGTCGATAAGCGTCTGTGTTTGAGACTGATCTAGCTGCTCGTTCAAAATCTTGATGTCTGCTTTGTTGTCCCCGAAGGATTTCAGGATGATCAAACCGGCGTCCCGAAGATTCTTTGCCTTATCCTCGTCGATCTCCGCGTTATATAAGACCATAAGCGACTGAATAAACTGGTCTACGCCATCCGCGCGGTTGCTCTGGACGTTGTTGATAGCGTCGAGAAGCGGAAGAACAATCTCGAAAGCACCCTGTCTGGCGCTATTCAGAGTATATTCCACGACCGGGATACTACCGATAGGGTTAGGCTCTTCTTTTACGATTCTTTCCCCGCCTGTAAGTCTGTTCCCGACAATCTCAAAATAGGTCGTATCTGTCCATACGCTGAAAATAGTATCCAAGTCCTTCTTTTCGACGTACTTCACTCCCATAACAGGTTTCTCACCGACACCTGAATAGTGGACGACAAAGGAATCTCTCGGGTCTAAGCAGTAGATAGAGAACGGCGTGTCATCCCCGAAGTCAGGCTTCACGCCTTTGCGCAGGGCCGGAACGGATTTTTCCGTAATGGCATTTTTATTCGGTAAAATAAGCCTTTGCCCGACGCCGCAGATATAAAGCCACTCGGCAATGTCGTTGTCGATACACGGTTTGCTGCAAAGCTCCATCGTGTCGTTCAGGGCCCCAACTTCTTTGCTCGTATCGTTATCTGACCGGGAAACATACTGAATTGGCTCTCCGAGAAGATAGCCTGTCTTAAACGAAACGATCTCGTTTGCGATGTTTTCGACGATCTTGTTGCAGATTTCCGGGCGGATTTCTTTCTTCCTCCCTAAAATCGGCTGTTCGCCCTTGAAATACCTGTAGAGGTATTCCATATCAGCCCGGTTTCTTTCATGTACGCTGAGAACATCCGAAAGAACCGTCAAAACATTATCCCTGTTGATAATTTCTGTATCTGTTTTGATTTTTGCGCGTCCAAACTGCACGGAATCACCTCTTTTACACTAGTAAACCACACAACATATACAATTTCAATTTATTATGCTAAAGTGTGGTACGTTTTTGTACCACTTGCTTCTCTAAAACAGTCTTTTTCTCACTTCTACCTGCGAAGAACCGTGGTAAAGCTCGTCTGCAAGCATCGCCAGACTATCCGGAGCGTCGTCGTGCGGGTTTTTACCTGTCTGAGAGAAGGTACATACCTCTCTCATGAACTCGTCGTACTCCGGCGTCCGATGCTCCTTATCGATGAAGTAAAATCTCTTAATTTCCGGGGAATACTGAATAATCCTTCCAACCTTGCTTTGGTTGTTCGGGGCTCTTTGTGTGGTAATATTCGTCCGAACCTTAATCTCTGAAAGCCTCCGATCAATTTCCGCTGCAAACTCCCCGCCGCCGTTATTGGCTTCAAATCTTTCCTTATGAGGGGTATGTTCCTTTGTCCGGTTGACGATCATAGGCTGCGTAATATCCTTACTGCCCTTCGAGAAGATGACATCGTGGATATAAACGTCTCCGTCTCCTGTTACGTAGGCAAACGGCATGGACAAGCTATCACCACCGCCCCACGCGACATCACACACAGCGACTTTATAAAAATCAGTCTCCGGCAAGACGCCGTTGTAATACCTCAACGCCTCAGCCGGGAACAACAATCCTTCTCTGACATAGGGTTTCCCTTGATACTTTGCGCTCCACGTCGCATCGTCGATACTCGCCTTCATGTCCTTGTAATACTCTGTTGTAAATCCTAACCCGTATTGATAGTCGAAATTCGACTCGCCGTCCTCGTTCAAAGCCGGGATGACTCTGAAGCGATACCTGGGATTCCCGGAATACTGCTCTTCGATTCTCCCCAGAGGGTCAGCCACATTCCATCTTGTGCCGACCATCAGTTCAAAAGCCCCGTCTTTCTTTCGGTCCTTCAACTGGTTCAGGTAAGCGTCGTATTTCGCCTGTAACCGAACAGGGTTCAAAGACTCTTCCAGGTCCTCTACAAGGTCGTCAACGTACAAACATCCTCCCGTTCCTACTTCAACAGCGCCAGTTAATGTTCCTCCGATAGACCGGGCCGTAAACGTCGGAAAACGTTTCTTCCGTACAAGGTCGACTGTCTCATTCTTCGCGGAATTGTCTACGATCTCCATGTCCGGGAAAACATCGCCCCAAAGGTACGTGGTCTTATCGGTCAGAATGTTCATGACCTCTCGGTAGAATCCATCCGTTAGTTTATCTGAGTGTCCAGACATGACATTTGCTACTTCCGGCCTCTTTCCCATGATCCACGTCATGAAGAAAATGCAGAGCGTAGACTTCCCGACTCGCGGGGGGAGCGATACCCCTAAAAAATCCAGCTTCCCGTCGTTCAAATCCTGAAGGTCCTGCACCAATGGGCGAAGCACCCTTCTTCTCGGCACATAGAACCTTCTTGTTTTCTCTCTGTTCCACTCCAAGTAAACACAGTACGAATCGAAGTCGTCCTTCGCCATAAGAAGATATGTCTTTTTGTTTATTTCGAAAAATTTTGAGACTGCAATCCCGTCGTTCAGCTCCTGAACCTTCCGCTGTGTAACGCCCCGAAGCCATAGAACCTTATCCCGCGCTTTTTCTTGGTCTTCTGCATACATCGCTCTGACAATCTCAAAATAGTCCTGATAAGCTGATGCTTCATCTTGGTTCTTCTCTATGTACCTCTCAATATTTCGCAGCGTCTCTTCGTAATTCATGCGTCCCCTCCAAAAAAGAAAGACTGGCGGTTTCCCGTCAGCCTTACCCTGCTGCTTACGCCGAACCATTTATCGGCGCGGCGCTTATGCGATTATAGTCTTTTTACATTTTGGGCGGTGAAAGGGCTAACCCCGGCGAACGTGGAGGTCCCTATTTCCCCCTCCGGTATGCGTATATTTTCGCCCGTCTATGCAGTGCATAGTATACGCATTATGCATGTATGCCGGTATATTGTTTGAAATATTCCTGTATTTTCGGTGAAAACGCAACTTTTGCAGAAATACGAACGCATCAAAATTAACATTTTGTAGCGCTAACTAGTTTCTTCCAAAGCCTCCGGCAAGGCGTCCTTGTATTTGTCGGCAATGGTGTCCGGGTCCGCTTCGTCTCCGAGCGGGTTGGAAGGGGAAAGTACCACATCTTGAACATCTTTGTAGCCAAACATATTCTTTCCGAGGAAAATACCTGCTGCGGGGTTTACTTTACCGTTGAGCATCCAATCGTTCCATTGCTCTTCAATCAAAGCTATGGCTTTTTTAATCACTCCACAGTGAGTTTCCTTCCTGTAATCCCCTCTTCGCCATCTCATAACGGTTTCGTGGTCTACTCCAATCCAGTTCCCCATACCGATAATGCTTGGCTTCCTATCGTTTTCCGCGCAGTGCATAAAGTATTCTTTGATCCTCTGTTCAACTTGCTTCGGGTCGCTAATATCGATTGGCGGGAGATCCCAGGAGGCCAGAGCGAAGCGAAGAAAGCGGCTGTTGTCTCCCGGCTCTGCGTTTTCATTCCCGAAGTTGGCAAGATCGGGCCTGTTGCGTTTGCGTTTGGGCTTTGCGATCTCCTGTGTTGCGTCCTCTCTGCTCATGCGGTCCCCCTCCTTTGTGTGAGCTTATGCGGGCTTTTGCGTTGCCGCTGCGTGCAAGCTAGCTTGCTGCGCTGCTGCTAGCAAAAGCATAACGTTCATTTTTGAGAAAGTCAAGGGGGCTTGGCGTTTTCTTGTGTTGAAACGCTGCATGGCAGCCAAAATAACACTATATTTTGTGTGCTGCAAGGTGCTTGACAATAGGTGTACATCTATGTTATAATTAGAGCATGCCAAATGAAGGGGGGCGAATATATGACCATGTCAGAGGCTGCCCGCGTAATTCTTGGCCTGCGTGCTGCCGGATGGAATGAAAAAGATATCAACGATTTCATTCTCTGGGTTGAGACAGGCGAGGAGCAGTACAAACCTAAAGAGCGGGTATAAACGGAAAGGGGCGGGAAACCGCCCCATCTTCCGAAAGGTGGGGAACAATGGCAGACAGCCAAGCAAAAAAGGCATGGACGGCCGCAAATACAACGCGAATCGTTATGAATCTCAATCACAATACGGACGCCGCAATACTGGCAAAGCTGGCGACTGTCCCGAGCAAACAGGGCTATATTAAAGCATTGATAAATGCTGATTTGGCAAAGGATAAACAATAACCCGTCATATAGCGAAACAAACCCCATGTAGGCATTACACGGCCTACACGGGGTTTTGTTTAAGTCCTCGATCGTTTTAAGCAAGCGTTTGCAAGATCGTCTGCTGTCCCTCTGCCAGAAGTTTAAGGCTTGGCATGATAGTATTCTCGATAATTACTTGCATATCGTGCACGGCCCCGCGTCGGGCTTTGTCCGCAAGCTCCACCATACGCGCATCCATGCGCCCTTCCATTCCTTCCAGGTGCTTTAATTCTTCGCTGTCAAACATTTTCGTTCCCCTCCTTGTATGTGTAGTTTTCCATTGCCTGCCGAAGGACTGTGTTTACCTTGTCGCCTCTTGCTGCGCAGGCCGTCTTAAAATCTTCGAGCAGAGTTTTTTTGACTTTGATCGTTTGACACACCATGTTTTCAGCATCCCACTTTTGATTGGCCCGGCGTCGCGCGTCTGTAATTGGCATTGTATCACCTCACCGACATATTACCATATGGTTAGAACGTTGTAAAGTACAATTATGCATAAAATGTACGTTGCATCTTTGTTGACTTTGTTCATTGAATTTGTACTTTGCATAGTGTATTATGAGTATGTAAACAAGAGGTGCTCCCCTATCGAGTGTTGCACGTAATAATTAAACTGGAGGAATTAACAATGAAGGTTATCAAGGAAAATTTCCGCATCATCGATCTTTTGAACCAGTACGACGATCTTTACTTTGAGGGCCTGAACATTTCGGCCCATCCGTACCGCACGAGCCTTGTTATTATCGATTTGGAGAACGCCATGAAGCCCGGCAAGAGCTGCACGCGCTGGCTGTTCTCTGTGATCCCGTGGAAGATGGACGCTGACCGGCTCTGCTTAACGGAATATGTCGAGATGGCCGCGCCCGAGTGTGACACGCTTTCCGAGTTGGTCGAATGGCTGAGAGCTGGGAAACCTCTGCAAGAGGTCGACGGCCTGACGGTTGAAACCGGGGCACAGGCCAGCAACCGTACGTTTTCCCCGTTTGCCCCTGTGAAGCCCGTCAAGCTTGGCGACCGGCTGAACGCCTCGACGATTGCAAAGGCCATTCGCGCCGGGCAGATCGTCGCAGGACGCACCGAGGGCCGTTACACTGACGACTACGCTGCCGATGCCGCTTATGACTTCTACCGCGGAGACATCGACTTGCAGGCGTTCGCGCAAGACATCTACGAGCATCCGAGCGGCTGGCGCTTCTGGTGGCACGATGAGAGCCGGAAAGAGATCACGGCAGCTTGTCACACGTTCGACTATAAGAAACTTGCGGTGGCGGTTTGACCGCCCCGCACGGAATGGAGGAATTTAATATGAAGATCACTAGTATTGGCGGGCACGTTCCCGGCCTCTTTAACGAAATGCTGAATCAGCCGCATGTTTTAATCGCAGGTTCGACCGGTTCCGGTAAATCCACCCTTCTGAACGGCCTCATTTGTTCGCTTCTGCGCTATCATCCCAACGAAAAGCAGATGATCTTGATCGACCCCAAGAAGACGGAGCTGAACGAATATGCGGATATGCCGCACACGCTCCGGCACGCGACGGACTCCGAGGAGATCGTTTCCGCTTTGGAATATGCCATGCGCTTAACGGATACCCGGTACAAGGCCATGCAGCGCCGCAGAGAACGCCTTTTCAATGGTCCCGATGTCTACGTCATCATTGAGGAGTTCGCCGATCTGATGCTCACCAATAAGCGCAAGACCATGCCTATAGTACAAAGGCTTTGCCAGATCGGCAGAGCCGCAAGAATCCACGTAATTTTAACTACGCAGTGCCCTTTAGCAAAGATCCTCCCGACGGAAATTAAGGTCAACTTTACCGCTATTTGCGGCCTGAATGTCCGTTCTAAACAGGACAGCCGAAATATTATCGGCATGCCAGGCTGCGAAGAGCTCCCGAGGGTTGGCCAGTGTATTTGGCTGACTCCGGAACGTATCATGAGAACCACCGTACCATTTACAAGCGATGTGGATCGGGATACCTTTACAGCTTATTACCGCCGCCAAAGAAGCTTTCTGCACCGTCTGTTTAGGCTCTGAGGATAGAGAAACCCCCGCCCATATCGGGCGGGGGTTTTATTTTTGTATGCCAAATAGTGCTTTTATGACTTCCTCGCGCATTGCATACCACGGCATTATAACATTCCGGGCCGCGTAGCATCCTAAAACACGCTCATTGATGCAAGCATAAAACCGCCCTGTAGGCAGCTCTTCCGTTTTACAATAAATCCTGAATCCGCAAAAGCTCCCATCTACCCGCTGCTCGATGTCGATTTCACATTCGGCGTTTTCCTGCACAAATCCAAAATCACAATCTATAACGCATATGCTGCACCGCGTTTTTATAAATTCTTTCAACGCTATTTCACGTCCTTTTGCACAAACAAGGTCAATCGTTCCCGTTTGTCCTTCTGCGGTCTACAGACGTTTTGTTTTCCGCTGTGTTCATAATGTCTCGATACTCAGGCATGACGGCACATTCCGGCAGGATACATTTTTCACAGTTCGTCGAAAAGGGGCAGCGGACTTTCTGAGCTCTTCTGATCGTCCGCGCCGCAGTCGAGCGGTTAATGCCAAACTTACGGGCAATCGCTCCCGTTGTCATGCCTGATTTGTAAAGTCTGAGAAATTCCGCTTGCCTTTCTGTCACTTAATCGCCTCCATATTTACCGGAACTGGAAAGCATTGATTCAATCAGTTTGCCGGTCAGGTTTGCAGCAACATCTACAGGAAAATCATTTGCCAAAAGCGTGTTAAAGAACCTTACGACGCCTTTTGCGAGTTCGTCCATTGCTTCTGCCATTTTACCGTTTTCCATCATTTTCACCTTTCTCCAAGCACTCTTTGCACGGAATCGGTCCGTCATCGTCAGAGTCTAAGAACTCTTAGTAAAGATCGCACCACCAAGAAATGCAGGATTCACATTCATTACAATTCATCGTCCCGTACTCCCGAACCCATTATCCCCGCGTTCTGTCTTTTCCAGAGAATCAACCACTTCCAGTTCCGGAAGGATACACGGCAGAATGACAAGCTGTGAAATTTTATCGCCCTTTCTGACCTTGTACGGTTTCTTCCCGTGATTGTAGAGTTTGACCATGATGCTCCCTGTGTAGCCGACGTCAATCACGCCTTCCCCAGTTATCCCGTGTTTGACGTTCAGTCCACTCTTGCTTTTCAGAAAGCCTACCGTATTCTTCGGCAGCTGAATATGTACGCCAGTATCGAACAGGACACTGTCATCCTGATAAATGTAAGTGTCTTCCTGCGCCGAATACAAATCAAGTCCCGCGTCAAACTCATGTGCTCTTGTGGGCATGATCGCCCACGGTTCCAAAACAATTTTCATAGCAGTTTCTTCAGCTCCTTCTTCATCGCATACAGTTCCGTTTCTGCGTCGACGGCGCGATCTTTGTATCCGTCGAAGATCTCTTCCTCTACCTCGACGGTAGAAAACCTTCTGTGACAATCCTGACACTCATACCTCCGTCTTCGCAGCTTTTCATATTCCTTCTCCCAAGTGTTCCGGGAGTCGATCACGCGGCATTTATGGCCGCAAGCACAGATCATTTGTCCCACCAATCCTTGATCGTGTCGTTCCGCTCGAAGAACGGTTGGAAGAACGGGCCGCAGAGCTTCTTGAGACTCGAATCAATTCTGTGAATAGCTTCGTCGGATTCCTTCTTTCCCTGCCAAGCCACGCCGTACTCACGCTCGAGTTCGTGCATTTTATCGAACAGCTGCTTCGCCTTCGAAGGGCTTCTCATCATCCCGAGCTCATACGCCGCCACAAATAACAGGTCGACGGCCTTCTGGTTCCCGGCGTCGAGACCGGCGTTGAAATATGCCGTGTTGCTTGCCCGGATACGTTCTGCCAGAGTCATAGCTTTATCCCCCTTATGTATTTGTCAAAATAGGTCACGGCCACCGCCATAGCCGCCCACATATCCGCCGAGAAGCCGTAGAAGAAACCGGGGTTCTTCTTTGTGCCTTTGCCGAAATTCGGCTGTCCGGGCGCGTAGCGGTCGACAAGGGCTTGTCTGATATTCGCATCCTTTGCCTGAGAGTGGCCGCATAAGTAAAGCTTCTCTTCCCGGCGATAGATCTTCTGCGGCGGGTGGCTTACGCCGTATAAAGTGGCGAACTCCCAGAACCGGCCAATCCAAAAGCAGGTATCGAATACCTCTTGCCCCACAGGCATACCCATACCTGCAACCATTTCAATCGCCAGATGGTCATATGGGCTGTAGAGGATATCGTACATCTTTTCGTTCGGAATCTTCCCGACGTTCAAAACCTTCCGTATCTCTTTCCCGTCGTGTTCCACCAAGACATATCCGGATTCGCTGTTCCCGGGGTCAATCGCCAGAATCGTTCCCACCTTGCAGCCTCCTTCCAGTCTCGCACGGCTTCATTTCGTCACACGCGCCGTATTTCGTGCAGCACGGCTCGAGAAGCCCTTCAAACTCCGGACAATGGTTGACCACCAACCAGCGCATCATTAGGACAACTTCCCGCGTCTCTTTTGCCGCCAGTTTGCAGATCCGCTTCTCCGCAATGGTCATCAGCTCTTCGGCGTTCATGTACCAGATCATGTCTACGGGCGCGTCCTGCCTCGCTGCGTTCCGATCGTATTCGTCCTGACGGTCATTTCGCTGAGACCGGATGAACGGCTGTGCGTGGACGTGGCGGGCTAAGTGGGTGCTTACCCAATACGGAATCCCCTCAAGGTAAAACGCGAACTGTAACGTCCGAATGGGGCTGTGCCTCGCCCGGAGGATGGAGCGTTTCCACTCCATGTCCGGTGCTGTTTTCATCTCCTTTCCGATAGTAACTAAGGCGCACTGTTTTGCAAACGCCCAATCTTCATCGGTGGGATATTTCAAAAGTGTGATGTTCATTCTTCCCTCCGTTCTCCGTAGCTGCAAAAATCCGTTTCCTGCCGCCAGAAGCCATCGTTTGTTCTCAGGCAGACCATAGCGCCGTTCGGCTTGCTGTCGTAGGAGCCGTATTTGCAGTCCTTGCAGCGCACTATTTGTATGGCCTCGCCCGGAAATGACGCCATTGCCCTTTCAAAGTCCTCCGCGAAAATTATACGGCAAAGTCCGCGGCCATCGCTCAAATCATGAAGCGGTATCTTCTTCAACCATTTTCTCAGCCCATCGGCAGAAATAAGTCTTTCACTCTCCATGTTCTACGCCTCCATTCATCTTCGCCCCGCAGTTGGGGCAGTATTTCGGCAGGCGTTCCGGGTCATCCGTCCCGTCATCAATGCAGTGGCCACAATTTGAGCAGTACCACACATCATAGACGAGCTCACCGTCGGCGTAACCGTCGCCCTCTCCCTGCCACTCCCCATGCACCACCTCCGCAACGTCGGCGGCAGGTACTCTCTTGATAACGTCCATTGCTGCGTAAGCATAATCGGTGTAGAGAGCTTTCAGCGCATCATCTCGTTTGATGTAATCAGCCATTACTTGCCCTCCTGTTCCATGCAGCTACTGCCTCAAGGTATGCGTTCGTGGTCCATTCCGTTTTCAACGCGAAAGACGTTCCGCACTTCCTGCATTTCACGTTGAGCGTCATGGTCTTCTTCCCAAAATTGCACGAACCGCCCGTTTCTCCTACTTCACCACCGCAGAACGGACACGGTTTCAGTTCAGCCATTGTCTATAGCACCTCCCCGCGCGGGTCCTTCGGCTGCACCGGTTCCATCCATTGTCTAAGCTGCATCGCGCAAGAGCAGCAAAGCTCGATCTCCGGCGGTTGTGTTGTGCCCTCATGCGCGCGTCTCAGGCGCACATACGATGCCGACCCCACCGGGGTTATATCCGCCCCGCAGCGGTCACAAATTTGTTTCGTTGCCATCCTTCTTGCCCTCCATCTGTTCAAAGTAAAACGTGATCGGTTTCACATTCTCGACGACGTTCCCGTAAACCACGCCGACCTTGTAAATGTAGTTCTCGCTGAGCTTGCGGGGAATCTCTGCAATATAGCGCCGGAAGGTTTCCAGCGAGTTCGCCCGTTTGTAGTGGTTGCACATCCGACAAGCTGGCATCAGGTTTGCGATGTTATCGCTGCCTTCTCCTGCCCATCCGCGCTTCGCGGCAAAATGATCGACCTGCATATCCTTGATGTCGATAGCCCACCCGCAGTAGGCGCAGTGCCCATCATATTTCGCATAAACAGCCTCCCGCGTTTTCTTGCTGAAGCTCATGTCTTGCCCTCCCTACGGCTTAACGTCCACGCTTACCGGAAACTCGGTATGGAACTCGATCAGATAGTGGTACGGGTCTGCGTGCGTGCCGGTGATGTCCTCCACCACGTAGAGCGTGTAATCGTTGAGATAAATGTAATTCTTTTTGTACTCGTTCGCGCCAACTTTACACGTCACAACCAGCTCGGATGATGAGTTGTTGCTGATGGACATATAGCCCTCGGCGTAGAGGATGATCTTGTCGGTTCGGGCGTTGTAGACTGTGATTCGGCGCTCGCAGCTGAAATTGTCAGCGGCTACATTCATGTTGTGGTTTACTTTGTCGGCTTCGTGGCAGCCAGTAAGTGCGCAAGCCAGCACGACCGCCGCCAGAAGCAAAGCAATTCGTTTTTTCATTTTTCAGTGTCTCCTTTCATTTCTGCCAGCGCCTTCTCGGCTTCTTCGCGGGTGAGGAAAACGGTTTTGCCGAAGCCTCTCAGCGATACGCCGTATTCTAGGTCCGGGGTTCCTATCGGGGCAAAAGTAACAAATCCAATATCGCCCAAGCAGATCTGCTTTACCTTGCACTCGCACGCGTATTTGCTCTTTTTATCCAGAAACGCAAATACCGTATCGCCAACCTTGCACGGAAGAATCAGGACGCGCCCGTCCTTGTCGGCTTTCATCAGCTCCACCATTCGCGAGATGGAGTAACTTACATCAGACAGTCCTTCTTCAATTTCGCGGGGCTGCGCACACGCCTGTGGGGATAACCCCGCATCTTCGTATTCTTTGAGCCTTTCCCATACCTGCTTCTGCGAGCAGTTCCCATCATACGGGCACACGCGGCAGCCGCATTTCGAAATGTCGCAGAAGTTTCCTTCAAATGTCAGTCTTTCCATTGGCGTCCTCCTTGTCTTCGAACTGCTTCAAGTGCTCGCGCAGCTCCGCGCACACCCACGCCGCCTGATAGAGCAGCGCCAGGACATGCTCGAACGATTCAACATCTTCCCAGAGCCATTCGGCCATCATCATCGAGAAGGAATCATCCGAAATATCCAAATCCACATACGGGCAGTTCCACTTTGTCAAATCCCGCGAAAGGTCGAACAGGCTGATATCTGCGCCGCCCTTCCCGTATCCGCGCACCCAGACCTCTTTGTCCTTGACGTAAAACAGGTTGAGCGCCATTTCGAAATTGTCCTTCGGGGTATCCGTTGTAAGTCTTTTCATGCCTTTTCTCCTTCCTCCGGCTCCGGCAAGCCGCGCCATTCCCAGCGGCTGGAACTGCTGCATTGGTAACATGGGCAGTTTTTCGTCACACAGTTCATGCAGTCGATGACAGTCGCATCATCAAATTCGCAGTAGTCGTAATGCTTACAGTCCATGCACGAGCGACGTGCTTTTATGCGCTCAAACAGCGCGTCCCTCTCGGCTTCTGCCTCCGTCTGCTTTCTCTGGGCGAGGGCAATAACCATGTCCTTCCACTCGATTTCCTTTTGAAGCGTTTCGATTGCGCTCGCTTGACCATCAGGAAGTACCACTCTCTCGGCGGTCAGCTGTCTAATCAGGGCGGCAGCTTCATCCGCCAACCGCTCCGTGCAACGCACAAACACCCTTTGCGGGCAAAGCCCGCAGCCCTTTTCCTTATGCGTCGCGCAGATACGCAGCGCCCGCACAATTTCATCTGTTGTCATAGCGTGTCCTCCTCCATTCCGTCAAAAATCTCTTCCCGCAGCGCTCGGAAAATCGGGTATGCCTGCTGCGGCACTACGGCGTTCCCGAGGCACTTAATTCTGTCCACCCGATAGGGAATCCCATCAGCCACTCCATAAGGGCGGGGTTCGACTTCCCACCGCTTCCAGAGGTCAGGTTTTTCCGTTCCTCCTCCGTGATGATTCCCGCGTCTCTCAGGGCCTCCATTTGCCGGAAATTGTGTGTCCCCCCACAGAGCGGCGCTCCCGTCGTTGGCCGCGGCCACGATAAAGATCCGTTCGCCCTTGTGCAATCCGCCAACATCCCGAGCCGCAGAACTGCAGGCCCGTGCTTCGTACCCGATAGCTTGCAGGTCGGAAAGAACTCCTTCAAGCGCAATTCGACTGAGTCCAGAAACGTTTTCCCCGACAACGCAGCGCGGGTGCAGCTCTCGGATAACTCGGAGCATCTCCGGCCAGAGGTAACGCTCGTCCCCTTTGCCCTTTTGCTTTCCAGCCACGGAAAAGGGCTGGCAGGGGAATCCGCCGGAAATAACGTCAACTGTTCGCAGTCCTGTGCGCTCATAAAAACTCTCCTTTGTCAATGTCCGGATATCGCGCCAGCGCGGCACGTCCGGCCAGTGTTTTTCCAGCACCTTCGTCGGGTAGTCCGCAAACTCGCACTGTGCAGCGGTCGTAAAGCCAGCCCATTCTGCCGCCAAGTCTAAGCCGCCGATCCCCGAAAAGAGGCTCAAGTGCGTCGGCATCACATCGCCCCTCCCATCTTTCGTTTTCCTCTTGCTGCCCTGCGGCAGTTTCTCGCGCCGCCGTCGGTCATCTGGGCGCGTTCTATAGCCTCTTCGCGTTTCTTGTAACCGTTCAGCCGTTCGCTTTTTACGGCCTTCCATGCCTCGCATGAGGCGCTGCAACCGGCCTTCCGTGTCGGGCAGTCCTGCTTACACGGCCCAAAGTTGTTCATTTCTTCCTCCTGTACGTCACTGTCACTTCCGCTTCCCAGCACTCCGGGGCGCGGACGACAATTTTCTTTTTCCGGCCATCCTCCGGGTCTTCAACCTCCGTGAGGTAGAACGTCTTGTACCCCAAGTTTTGCGGATATTTCCGTGCCCGGATTGGCGTGTTGAGCTTCGGCATGAGCCGCGGGAAGATAGGAAGCGGTTCCGGAATGACGATAAACACGTCTTTGCCCTTCATCGCCGAAGCCTCCAATTCTTGTCTGTTCCCGTGAAGCGGAGATAGTGCCCTTTTGACCGCTCAAAGACTCGAGAGCCAAGCGCCTCGTCGAGATCAAGCAGCTCTTCCACGCTCCGCTCCGTTGACAGAATGGTCAGTTTCCCCGGCTGATTGTATCGGGCCATAATGACCTCCAACGCGATGTCAAGGTCGGCTTTTGTCGGCTGCTCGTTCCTTCCGCACTTGAGAAAATCGTCTATGTAAAGCACGTCAGCCATCTTGTACGACTTGAGCAGCATATCTCGTTCTTCCGGCTCGGTAAATGTCTTGAGCCGGTTGATCTGGTCGCGCCACATGAGATACCGCACGGCTCGTCCCTGCCTGAGAAGTTCCCCGCAGATTGCCACACACAGGTGTGACTTCCCAGAGCCTACAGCGCCGGACGCGACGAACCACCCCGTCTTGTCTTCGAGATACCGCTCAGCCGCTTTTTTCGCCGCCGACTGCCACGGGTCCACGGTCTGGTAAGTATCCAGCGTGTAGTCCCGCAAAAGGTCTTGCAGGCCGCTTTCCGCAGCTCTCTGGATGCTGGCCCGTGCGTCCATGCAGCCGCACCTGATGCAGATTCTCCGCTTGTCGCGGTACTCCATCACGTAGCCCTTGTTCAGGCAGACGGAGCAGTCATAGCCGGTCAGCTCCCCGGGCTTTTTGTTCTCGGAGTCGCACACCATCTGCTCATAGGCGTCCACGTCAGAGGACGATCGCGTCAAGGTTCCAGTCTCGAGTCGGCGTCTGAGCGCCAGAGGCATGTGTACCCGTTCCATGCGGTTCCCTTCCCTTCTCCCGTGATTCCCACGTCAAAAACTTCTGCTTCCAGCTCTTCACGGGGTCGCCTTTCGCATCTATCCAGTCTCCCGCCGAATAGTACTCGAAGAACTTTTGCGCCAAATCCGGAACGCCGCGTTCCTTCGCGTAAGCAGAAACTTCCTCCAACGTAGGTGGTACGAATTTCTTACGTTTCTTCTTAGAACTAGAAATACTATCTTCTTTATTTCCATTTCCATTTCCTAAAGGTAATACCACGGTATTACCACAAGCGTTACCACTCGATATACCAGAGCCCTCATTTTCTTTGTTCCAACGCTTGCTGATGTTCTCTTTCTGACGTTGGCAATGCTTGTCCCGCTTTTCGATCTCAAGTTCCATTCGTTGGTTAAAGTACTTGCCGTCCTCGTCCTTCTGGAACTTGCTCATAACCTCGTCTGACGGCTTTCTGACGGCCCGTATGATTTCCTCCATCGTCATGTGCCCGCGTTCTCTTTGGAGGCACAGGAGCGTGATATACTGCCCACGCTCCCGCATATCCATCAAGGCACAGCCGGACAGAAAATCCGACGTGTAGAACAGGACAGCAGGGTCTTTGTTCTTTGCCATACCTTACGCCTCAAAACGGTAGCGTATCGCCATCATCGTCGTCCATCATCGTAAAGCCGCCGGGGTTCTCTTGGTTCGGCTCTCCCTCGCGCTTCTTCCATTCTGCCGGGTAGACGTTATCTGCGATGACTTCGGCAGAAATGCGGTCTACGCCGTTTTTGTCCGTCCACTTCCGGTTTTGGAGCCTTCCGCTTACCGTAGCCATCAGGCCCTTGTCAAGATAGGAATTGACGAACTCAGCCGTCTTGTTCCAAGCGACGATATTGATAAAGTCGACTTCGCCCTTTTGGTAATCTCGGTCGACCGCCAGCGTGAAGGAAGCAACCGGCTTTCCATTCTGCGTAAATCTGAGCTCCGGGGCGCGTGTTAAGCGCCCCATGAGCGAAATATGGTTCAGCATAAGCGGCCTCCTTACAGCATAACCGTTACGCGCCCGGCCTCGATCTCTTCGGCAAGATGCTCTTCGAGGTATTCCTTGATCGTCTTCCGCGCTTCCAGTTTCCACATCCCACCGTCTGCCTCGACAAACGAAATACCTCTTTCGTCAATGCGGATAAGGAACAATCCGAGCGGCTGCTCAATCTCTTGGAAAGTTCTGTACGGGCGAAGCCGTACAAGAGGGCGAATCGTCGCGTTTGCCTGTAAGCTCACGCCCTTCTGCGTGACAATCGTCGTAGCAACGCCGATATCGTTATAGGTGATCTTCGCGCCGGTCGTGATCTGCGAAAGCAGCTGAAGCGTATACGCGCGGTCTTCCGAGTCCTGGAATCTGGTTTGCAGTGCGACTGCCGCCCTTTCAAACGTGAGCTTCGTTTCTGCATCCCAGCCGGGAACATCCGTAGCACGAACAAAATACGGCGTTAACCGCTCAAACGGAGTATCCATATCTGGGGTTCTGAAAGCCTCTACACAAAGGTGCGATGGGATTTTGATAAACAGCTGGCCGTCTTCTGCATTAGCCGTGCCCTCACGCAGAATCATCTTGCACAGCGCGTCGAGACTGTTCAGTTCAAGCGTTTTCGCGCCGTAAACATCCTCGTGGATTTCCTTGTAGTTACCATTCGGTAGGACAGCAAACGTGTGATCCCCAATTTCCAAAACCTGCGGCTTCGCCATAGCCTCAATCTTCTCGATAGCTTCCTTGATCATTTCTTTTTCCTCCTTAAGCATTTCTAACTAAATTCAAAACGGGGGCGGCTTCCTGCTCTTCGCCCATCATGTCTAACTGACCGGGTACGTTGGGAACCATCTCAACCGCCGTGACCTCGCCCAGCTCATTCCCTGTGATATAAAGCGACGTCGCAACCGGGTTTGTCGGGCAAAGTGCGCTTTTCACGCCACAGGCCACCGCAACGGTCTGCCGGTTGGAGTCCGGCCGGAACTCAATGGTCAGCTGCACTTTCCGTTTTGCCGTAGCCTCCGTGTTCGGGTCGAGGATGTTGTCCACGACCTTTATGATCGCGCCCCGCGCCATCTGGAGGATGCTTGTCCGTGTGTCTTCCATGCTCAAGTTCCTTTCTTATAAATGAGTTTCGATTCATCCCAGCCGGGATATTTCATTTTGAGATACCGCTTGATGTACTCTTTCATGTACTTGCGCTTCGGGGACTGGTCAAATAGCTTGTGGCAGTCATCACATAAGGTGATGATGTTCTCTTCGATTCCAAGCCCGCCCTGCGACCGTGGGATGTAATGACACCACGGATTACCGGGTTTGAAGCAGACGATGCAGCACTTCCCGTCGCGCTCCCAGACGGCCTCCTTGACCTTCTCAGGTATCTTTGTCGCTTTCGTTTCCTTTCTCATCCTGCCTCCATTCAAGAGCCATACGCTCGAGTTCTTCCGGGGTAAGGGTCTCAATGCCCTGCGCCTTGCAGTCCTCTACAACTAAGTCAATGAGTCGCGCCATCTGCTTTGTATCGTATGTGCTCGAGCCGTAGTAGCAGATGACGTTTGTGCAGCCTTTCAGTTTCGAGGCCATGATCTCTGTGCATCGGCCAAGCCCGTGGCTTTCCCAATCCTCCCGGAACCGTTTGACAGCCTCATCCGGAATACAGATTGTGTCCGAGTTATCGCCGACGTCAGGGATATAATGCCTGTAGACCTCTTCCGGCGGGATGCCGACTTTGACGGAAAGCTTGTTGCAGAGCATCCAAAGATATCGGTTCGCGTCCAAGCTCCGCTTCTTCCGGAACTCCTTGATCGTGACCGTGTATTTCTTCTGCGGGTCAAGCTCTCCGGCGATTGCCTGGGCATGTGCCGGGAATTCAGGCTTGAGCTTCAGCCAGCTCCCCGAAGCGTCCATGCTCCATGACGCTTCAATGATGTTCAGCTCTCTCATGCCTTACTCGCACAGTTCCAGCAAAGGCAGCGGCCAAAGCGTTTCCTCGTTTTCTCAGCGACCTGCAAAGCCGTGAACTGCGTCCCGCCCTCGATGATCTGCGTGATCTCGCTCTTGCAGTCTGCGCAGACAAGGCGCGGTGCGTTTGGGGGCTCGGTCTTCCCGGCTTGTCCGAAGGTGTAGACCGGTCTTCCCTTTGATGCAAGCGTCAGAGTTTTAATACGCTCCTGCTCATCGTAGGTAATCTCTGCAACGTCAAACTGGTCGTAGCACTGCCAGCGCCCGGTTTTTTCATTCTTCTTGAGCCTCTGGCACAGCGCCGCGTCAATCCAGATGAATGGTGCGGAGTAGAGCTCCCGCCCGATTCCGTGTTTGAACCCGGCCCGTTTGAAGGCGTCCGACGCGCGGCCTTTCTCGGCCTCTGTGTTGCTCTCTGTTCCGGCGTCCCACTTCCAAATGGGATGTCCATTCGCGTTGTAGTCCACGCCGATACCACCGTACAGAACGCCGTCGACAAGCTTAAAATCGTTCTCCCAGTTCTGGGCCCCGACGGTCTCATCCAGAAGATCAGCGTCGGTTCTGGCCGTCTTATACAGGAGAATCGACGCGCCTTTTTCATTGCACTGCGCCACGCGGCACTCGATCTCGTCTGGCCGTAATAATCGAAACTGCTTCATTCTTCCTCCTTTACTGGCACCAGCGGGCAGGAATCCTCAACCCTGTTTTCCCACGGGACAGGTAAGTGTGTCAGCCCGCACATTTTGGAGCTGCGGCGGTAATACCAGCACACGTCGCAGCAGATACAGGCGTTGCCCTTCAGGTCGATCGGGAAGGCCATCTTGACCGTCGCTTCGACCTTCACATAGCCTTTGACGCCTGATTCAAAGTACGCCATGTTTCCCTCCTAAATCTCGCAGACGCGCTTTTCCAAGCCGCACATTTCGGCGATGTAGTTTGTGCCGAACGTTTCCACCAAGTGCTCGATCAGAGCGTTATGCACGCTCCAGTTCTCGCCCGGAAGCGCGGCGGCAATATTGCCTTCATCCGAAACGAAATACTCGTTTCCGTCGTAGATCTCAACGCCGTTGATGTCCGTGATAAACGGCGCTGTCTGCTTGTCAATAAACATCATTCCACCAACCTGTATCTGGCATAGCTCGTGTCCTTGCCATACCGGTTCTTTCCTGTCTCTGTTACCTTTCGAATCACATATCCTCTGTGCTTCAAATCACTGATTCTAGCAGCTAACCGAGTGCATCCGAGGTCGCATATCGCGTCCATCTGCGTAATGCTCCCGAAGTCACGCATGTACTTCAAAATCTCTTCTGACTGTGTCATGTTCACCTCCAAAGCTTCGTGAAAATCGTATTGAACACGATCTCGCGGTGCGTCATTGGCGGAATAACGTCCGGCCGTTCTTCACAGGACCGCGCGTCGCGTCCCGTCGCCTTGTCAAACTCCACCATGAACCAGCGCTTCCAGCCAATGCATTTGCAGGAGCCTGCGTCTTTGCTCGGGCTATGGCACGTATCGCATGGGTATATCATCTCAATACCCCGTCAGCACAGCCCCGAAAAAGGTGCACACTGCAAGCCCGCCGCACACGACCGCCGCTCTGAAAAGCCCGAGGCCCATCGCAAACGCGGCCCCGCCGATCAGCATACAGCCAACTGAAAAGCATACCGTGTTCGTCAGTTTCAGAAGCTCTCCCTGCTTCCTGTGCAGAGCCTCGATGTCGTGCCATCTCTGGCCGAGTTCCTTTTCTCTGGCTCTGCGGTGGTTCTGTTCCGTGATAAACTCAACGTCACTCATCTTTTGCCTCCACAAATTCGCCGCACATGATGTTCTCCGGTTTGGTTTTTGCGATGATTTTTCGGTGTTCGCTTGTCACTCTCACGCGGAGCCCAGCATAGATTCCAAATTCACGGCCAGCCTCGATGCCCCAGCCAGCCTTGATGCCCCAGCCAGCCTTGATGCCATCGCCAGCCTTGATGCCATCGCCAGCCTTGATGCCCAAGCCAGCCTTGATGCCATCGCCAGCCTTGATGCCCAAGCCAGCCTCGATGCCCAAGCCAGCCTCGATGCCCAAGCCAGCCTTGATGCCCAAGCCAGCCTTGATGCCATCGCCAGCCTTGATGCCACAGCCAGCCTCGATGCCCAAGCCAGCCTTGATGCCCCGGCCAGCCGTGATGCCCCGGCCAGCCGTGATGCCATCGCCAGCCGTGATGCCATCGCCAGCCTCGATGCGGCCTGAAACCTCCAAGCGTCCGGCGAAGATGATCGATTTTTCGGTGATCAAATCACCGTCAACTTTTCGGATGTCATCTGTTCTGCCGAACACTTCTAGGAGCCATGAGCCATAGCCGAAACTCTTCTCGGCACAGCAATCCAAAAGTTCCTGATACTCTACGCCTTCCGGGTACTTATCCTCGGGGAACTCTTTCAAAAAGTCCCGATATCCGGCAGCGCACGCGCCTTTCTCCCGAAGGAGTTCTTTTGTGATTTTCATTTCTTTCCTCCCTTATTAAGCAGCGCCCCGATCAGGGGCAGGACTGCGATAAACACTACGATCTCAACCAGCCTGTAAAACGGGCTGTTTCCGTCCTTTACGATGAGCCATGCGATAAATGCCGCCGTGGCTGAGATAACACCGTAGATGATGAAGACGATCAGGACGATGATAAAGCGTCTGAAATAGTCTTTCAGAAAGTCTTTCATGCGCCCCTCCTATGCCTCGGAAGGAGGCTGCGTGCCCGGCACAAAGAACTCCACGCCGGGGAACATTGCCCGCAGATACCGAAGCTTCAATTCCGTCGCGGCCTTGACCTTCTGCTCATAGGTCAGATCATCAAAACGAATCCAACCGCCGTCTTTACTATGTACGTAGCTTTCTGTCCGAATTTTCTGCACTTTTCGCGCCATAAAAGCCGCCTCCTTTTTCTTGTATTCTATGTTGGTGCCTCTTCTCGCGTCCCTGCCTTGATGGCTGCAAGCAGTACCTCGACGGTACAGCCGTAAAGCTTCGCGAGCCGTTTATGATGCTTTTTCGCAATGCGGGTGTCGCCGGTTTCCCAGCGATGAACAGCCACCTGGCTTACGTTCATCTGCTTTGCAACCTCTGCCTGTGTTAATCCGACTCTCTGCCGGAGTTCTTTCAAATTCAATCGTTCTCACTTCCTTTGCATAATGAGTAGTTATTGACCGCTCAGTTGTTCTCTGGTAAAATGTGTTTGAAACACTCTCACGAATGGAGGAACAAAGATGTTCAAATCACTAAAATGGAAGCTTAAATTGTTCCTTAACCGGAATAAGCGTTTCAAGACCATAGAAGAAAACGGTCTAAATGTGCTTGTCGAAACCGAAGGCTCGAAAGCACGCACGGAGAAACGGCGGTTTCTTATCAACCTGTTTTTCACTGTCATATCTGCCATCTCCGCAGTCGCTGCCGCGATATTTGCCGCCCTTACTTACATCCACTCGTAATGGCAAGCACTTCCCGCAAGCACAATGGAATGTTCCGAATTCGTCGTATCCGCAATCGGGGCCGACAATTTGGAACCCCCAAATGTACTTATCCTTTTTCAGCTGAATCCCTCCTATCCTAAAATTTGAAAGGAAACTTCCATGATAAAAACCGAACGACAGTTTGTCTGTGAGATGCGCAAGATGATTCGCCGAGTTATCAATGGCGAAAACGCTCTCCACAACCCGCCAACGCCCGATGACGTCGAAGTATTAGCCGAATGTATCAATTGCGGGTATCTCCTTCCGCTCGACAGCAGCAATGCTGACGCTGTCAATAGGACGCTGGATGGAACGCCGCATATAAATTTGAATACGGCTGTCGTTCCGCTTAAAGGTCTTGCTTTCCTTCGCCCAGACAGAACTAGGCTTCGCGCCAATGTCGCTATTTTCCTGTCTGCCGTTGCAATCGTTGTTTCTATCCTTTCAGACCTAACAGAAATTGTCGGAACCATTCGCTGCCTAATATGTTTATTAAAATAGACAGAATCGACATGATGATTGCTGCTATGCACTTGATGTCATCGCTATCCATACTTGCTCCTTTCCCTTGAATACCTCATAAATATGAGTAGTTATTATTGACAACCCTTCGGAAGTGGTTTACAATGTAATTGTCCAGAAAACATTGTTTCGCCGCTCTCCGAGGGGCTGCTTTGCTGTACCTGTGCGGTACGGTTATATAATAACTCATATTCTCACGGTTTGCAATACATAAATCGTGAGAATATGAGATTTGTAGAATTGCACAATTTGTGAGGTTTCAATATGGACATTACGCTAGAACGGATTCTTTCACTCATTCCGAAGAAAGAAAACGGGGATTATCAACATGGTGCGCTAAAGGCATTTGCAAACTCCATCGGGTTAAGAAGTGGAAATCTAATTGCAGACTGGGTAAAAGGTCGCAGTGAGTCTTACAAAAACTACATCTACGAGGTTTCAGCTAAATACAATGTTTCAGTCGAATGGCTAAAGGGTGAAACCGACGACCCGTCTATGGGCATAAAAAAAGAGCGCCCCGCCGATGGCGAAGCGCCTGAACGTAATATTACTGTTTCAGATTTTATTTCTGCATTTGAAACAATGAGCGACGCTGACATACTAGAAGTCATTTCCGCAGCGTCCGAAAAATTAAAGAAAAATTCTAAAACGAATAATTGACAACCTACCCCGCATATGCTAGTATAGTGGTACCGACAGTAAGTCTTCCGCAAGCGCCGTTATCTAGGTAAGGGTCGTGTGTCGGCTCCGCCCGGAAGCAATCGGTACCGCAGTATATGATGGGAGCAGGTTTTCCTGTTCCCATTTTTTCTTTTCGGAGGAACATGGAACATATATACATAGATGAATCTGGCTCAATGACCGCGCAATATGTAGGCAGCAATCCATACTTTGTTGTTGCGCTCGTCCGCTGCAAAGATACCAGCGAGGCCAAAAAGCTACATAAACGTTTTGTCAAAAAACAAATAGCTGCTCTATTGGAGGCAGACAAAGACGGGCGTATGTTTAAGGATGGCAAATTCAAAGAGCTGAAGGGTTCAATGTTTACCCCTCAGCTCAAGCGTGATTTTATGTCCTTCTTTTGCCGTGAAAATGGCAATATTGAGGTTTTTTATATCCTTATCAGAAATGATCGTATATCAGGCCCTCTGTATGAAAACACCGCTCGTGCATTTAACTACACACTAAAGCTTGCACTGCGCACGTTGATTCAGCGCGGCTTGCTTCCAGATGACAGTTATAGCATCCAGCTTGACGAAAGAAACGAGCGCACCCAAACGCGGCATTTCCTGAAGGCATACTTGAATACCGAATTGCGCATGGATGGCACTGTTTCTTCCGAAATTGACGTAAAATACTTTGATTTCTCTCAGAATAGGCTTGTTCAACTAGCAGATGTATTCGCCAATATTTATTACTCGCATCTAATGACCGATGCATACGGCGAGCATCTACAATCTATGCGGGATTCCGGTTGTCTTCGCTTTGTTTTCGAATTTCCGCTTTCCTAAACTGCCTTTTAATCATCCATTCCCACAGATTATTTCTATCTTCTTGGGTTAAATCTGCTAACGTTTCAGCTGCAATTTTCAGCAATTCTTCTCTTTCCATCTTCCGCTCCTTTCCTCTCCCCAGTTCGTGTGTTTCTACCTTTTATATTAAATTATTAGTTTTTTATAAACTGTTGACGTTTTTCGTAAAATATGATTATATTGAGGTAGATAATAATTAGATTTATCGCGAGGTGATATTATGGCGACTGTATTTGATGTAGCGAAATATGTCCTGAAAAAGACGGGTCAGATCACCACAATGAAATTGCAGAAGTTGGTCTATTACTGCCAAGCGTGGTCTCTGGCGTGGGATGGAGTCCCCCTGTTTGACGAAGACTTTCAGGCATGGGCGAACGGCCCTGTCTGCCCGAAACTGTTCGATCTTCACCACGGGAAGTTCGTGGTAGACGAAGGGATTTTGTCCGACGTCCCGGATTATGCTTTCAGTGAAGACGCGATCGAAACGATGGACGCTGTGCTTGACCACTACGGCGAAAAAGAATCCCACTGGCTGAGCGAGCTTACCCACAAGGAAGCGCCGTGGAAAGAAGCACGCGCCGGTGTCCCGAATGGTGAGCGCTGCACGAATGTCATTTCGAAAGACAGTATGCAGCAGTATTACGGGGGCCTGTAATGGCGAAGGGGAAGAAAACCGTCAAGGAAGTTGAAGCCGTTTCCGCTACAAAGCGCCCGAGAGACGGCGTGACTTCATCGTTCTGCGCACGTCCTGTATGGTCTTTCTCCCGTCTGGACTGCGATTACAAGAAGTGGGGCCTTCATCATACCGATAAACTGTTTGAAGAGGTCATAACAAAGCTGAAAGACCTTGAGGGTATGAACTGGAACGATATCATGCAAGCCGCCGGAGGCCGAAACCACGGGACGAACAGCCACTTTGAAGACGTTGCTGACCTCATCCCGGAAGCACAGAAGCGCTGGCGGCAGCTCGGGCTTGAGGAATACGATCAGGTATTTTCTCTACGCCTAACGGGCACACACCGCCTGTACGGTATCCTGTTGGATGGCGTATTAAGCATCGTCTGGTACGACCAGAACCACGAAATATACAAGGTGTCAAAGTAGCTAATAACTCGGTGAAAGACCCCTAACAAATGTTTGCTGCTACTTGCCATGCAGCTAAAATAAGGGCACGTTCAAATGTTTGTTGCTACTCGCTATGCAACGAAAATAAGGGCGAGCACAAATGTATCCTTCTAAGAGGTCATTGCCTTCGAATTTCTTTCTCTCGATCGTTCGTTCCTTCATGTCCCGGCTCCTTTCTTGACGGCGTATCGTTATTTTAGAACTTATGTTCAAATTTATCAATTGGGATACCATACAAATTCCAGTTTGAATTTTCTACAGCGCACTTTTTGAAAAGTCCGTACAATGGGACATAGAATATGTTATATAGGGCGCTGTGCGGAGAAAAACGGCAGTGTTCTTTATTTTTCTCCGTTTTTGTCAATAATCTGGCTGCTTTTTCGTGCAGTTTCAGCGTTGCGGTAATTTTGCTTTCGTAGTAAAATTATTACATATTAACCGTATGGAGGGAATTATGGCGAATTACACTTCATCCACAAGTGACAAGTCAAAGAAGAAAGCTATACGCTTCCTGCTCTTTGGTGGCATCGGGCTCCATAGGTTTTATGTTGGGAAAATCAAATCCGGAATCGTTGCGTTTGTATTTGGCCTGTTTTGC
The DNA here is from genome assembly GCA_963649755.1 of bacterium. GTDB lineage: Bacteria > Bacillota > Clostridia > Lachnospirales > Lachnospiraceae > UBA1258. Next base: position 38,843 of record CAVJJQ010000004.1, read on the forward strand.
TGGATTATGATTATCAGCGGCATCAAAGAGACAGAAGCCGTTGCGATTGGGATTGGCCTCGTCCTTCTAGCGCTGGCAAATGTGCCAGACCTTATAAAGCTTGCACTTGGCACATTCCGAGATAATGTAGGCCAGCCGTTACGGCAATAAACAGTGCAGCATAGAGCCGTAACGGGTTACGGCTCTGACCGTCACGTGACGGTCAGGTTGGCCCCGCCGTCGAGTTCCCCGGCGACGGGGCTTCGGTTTCCTACAAGCGAGTGGGAGCCGCCTGTATCTCAAGCGTATCGGATTCTCCGTGGAAAGTCGATAAGCAATAATGGAAAACTCGTGAAAAATACGTGGAAAGGTCGTTGGAAAATGGAAAACGTGCAGAATTTCATTAAAGATGAGCGAGAACGCGCCGGTTTGAGCCTGACGGAGCTTTCGGCAAAGACTGGAATCCCCATCTCGACACTCAGCCGCTATCAGAACGGCTCTGACGTTCCGTCTTCGGCCTTGCAGAAGATTGCTGATGAATTACAGGTTCCAATGTCCGCGCTTCTCCAACAGCGGCAGATTGCCGAAGGGGACAAGCTTACATATGAGCAACTGAATTTACAGCTCCAAGCCGCGCAGCAGCGAAGCGTTTTGGACGCCATGCGTTATGATAATCTCAAAAGCTCCCATCGTTGGTCGCTGACAGTGATCTTCATTCTTACGGTGTTCCTTGTTTACGTTTTGATCGACCGCTTTGTATTCCCGAACGACGGCATTTTCAGAGCTGGTGTATTAAATATCACAGCAAGCGCGAGGTTGTAATATGAATGACATAAAACTTGCCGCCGCCTATATCCGCGTTTCGACAGATGATCAGATGGAGATATCCCCGGAATCGCAGCTTTCGAAAATCCGAGAATACGCAGAGAAAAACAATATGCTGCTTTCTTCGCAGTACATTTTCCACGACGACGGTATTTCCGGACGTGCCGCAGATAAGCGACCCGGCTTTCAGCAGATGATCGCCGCCGCGAAAGACCCGTCTCATCCCTTCGACGTGATCATCGTGTGGAAGTTTTCACGTTTCGCCAGAAATCAGGAAGAGTCGATTTTTTATAAGTCCATTCTTCGCTCGAAGTGCAAAGTCGACGTTGTTTCCGTCTCCGAGCCCTTAATTGCAGGGCCTTTCGGAAGCCTGATCGAACGAATTATTGAATGGATGGACGAATTCTATTCCATCCGGCTTTCAGAAGAAGTCAAGCGCTCCATGACCGTCAACGCCAAGAAAGGAAACTTGCAGTCCACACCATCTTTCGGATACCGAGTGGAAAACCATATGCTTGTCCCCGTCCCGGAAGAAGCCGCAATCGTGCAGGAGATATTCCGGCGGTTCATTGCCGGAGACGCAATGTACGCCTTAGCCAAGTCCATCAACGAGCGCGGTATCCGGACGCATCGCGGAAATGCGTTTGAAAACAGAACCGTTGAATATATCCTGAACAATCCTGTGTATATTGGGAAGCTTCGCTGGACGCCAACCGGAAGGACGCGAAGAAATTACAAAAATGAAGACAGCATCATTGCAGATGCTGCCCACGAAGGAATTATTGGCTCTGATACCTGGGCCGCTGCGCAAGCCCGTATCGTCGAAATTAGAAAATCATATAAGCCCCACGGAAAGCCGAGCTGTGAAAGAAAACACTGGCTTTGCGGAGTCATTCGCTGCTCTTCGTGCGGTAACACGCTTACCTTCGTTCAGCCAAATTCGTTGCAGTGTAACGCCTACCTCAAAGGTTCTTGCAAAGATTCCCATCGTATTACGATTCCCTTGATGGAAGAAGCCTTCTTACAGCAGCTTCAGCACGACTTAACGTTTGCTGAGTTTATTGACTGCAAAGTCCAGCGCATATCCGGCCCCGCAGAGTCGCACGACCTTCAGCAAAAACGTACAAGAATCGTATTCCGCATGGAGCGCCTGCGCGATGCTTACTTGGATGGTGTCGAAACGCTCGAAAGCTACAAAGCGTCACGTGCCAAGCTTCAGAGTCAGTTAGACAATATCGACGCTAACATCGCAAAAGAAACTTCCAATTCCGACTTTGACCCTGCGGAGAAACTGCGCGAATCCATCGCCGCCGTCCTCGGAACTCTGAAGTCCCCAGAAGCTACGATCTCTCAGAAATATGAGTCAGCCCAGACGATCATAGAACGCTGTGTTTTTGATAAAGAAAAAATGCTTCTGACCGTATCCTATAAGCTGACCTTTTAATTCTATCTCATGTTATAACCAAATGGAGTACGGCCCACCATACTCCATTTAGTTATAACACTATTCTTCGCCTTCTGCGATACAATGATAGTATGCTGAAAGTTTCTTTTCGGGTCCTCCCGCATCCTTGTCAAACAGGAACGCGTGCGCCATATCTGCGTAGAAGTCCGGCCTGTCAAGACCATATTTTCTTGCGACGGCGCAGTAGTCTGAATACATCATATTCATTGCGGCGTACCACACAGAATCGGACGTATCCATCTTCGAGAACTGTTTCGTCTGTTCCATTGTCCAATGTGCGCCAGTCGAGCCGTCGTCGTTCTCCATGTGCTCCGTCCAGCGCTTTGCGTCGACCTCGGTAAACGTGGAGTTGACGCGCTCCATCGTGAGCTTATCCGCTTTGCACAGCGCATCCATGAGCATGGTGCAGCTGCTCACGCTGCGGGAGCTGACTGGCTCCTCCATGCACGCTTCAAGCGCCTCGCAGAGTTTCGCCTTATAGGCCTTGATTTTATCCATCATAGGCCTACGCGAGCTTGAGAAGGCCCGTGCAGAGCTCGACCACATTGCCCGCCGCCGTCGTGTCGGTCGTTGCGATAAGCGTAAACGTATGGTTCACGCAGCAACAGCACCCGGACAGAGCCAGCTCCGTCTCCGTGTGGATCTCGGTGTTTCCGGTCGCCGGAAGCGTCACCTTGCGCAGCGTGCAGGGCAGCGCGACGCCGTCCATGTACCACTGTAAGGTGAGCTCGCCGGCGGCAGACGACGTGATGACCGCATCGGCGCTCAGGTGATACAGGCCGATCTTGACCGTATCGTAGCTCTGCGGCTCGACCTGGATGGACTCGCCGGAATTGACGACCTTCGCGCCCGCGAGCGTGAGTACTGTCGCAGCGTTTGCCGCGAGCGCCTGCGGGCTGTTATTATAATACCGGACGCAGGACTTCTGGTAGGACTTGCTGTTTCCATTACAGGACATTTCTTTGTCTCCTTTCAAAATTATGAAAAACGGGGCAATGGCCCCGGATAGTTATATCAGGTTGCTTCCGGCTGTCAGCCGCCGCAGCCGCACGGATTGCAGGGCGGGTTCTGGTAGTACCTGCCCAGCTGGCCGAGGATGTACTGCGACTGCATGTAGTCGTTGTTCGCGGCTCTGCTCTGTGCGAGTTCGTCGCGCAGACGCTGGTTCTCCTGCTGCTGCAAGAGCGTTCTGGTCGCCTCGCCTTCGGCGTGGATGGCCGTCTTGATCTCGCAGGCGTTGATGCTGGCGTTGTAGTTGACGCCGTCGATCGCGCGGAGGATGTCGCAGCAGCACTTCTGCTGGCTGGCGAAGCCGCCTTCCGTGACGGACTGCAAATCGCGCAGCTCGCCGAGGATATTGTAGGCGTTGTCCTTGACGGCGCTTGTGACGTCATACGCACTCTGGCGCGTCGCGGCCACGCCCTCGTTGTTCTGGCGCTCGAGGGCTGCGAAGTCCGTCGCGCGCTGTACGTCGGCCTGCGTCGCCGGGGCGCTCTCGCCGCTATTGCCGCCGAAGCCTCTGCCCGCGAAGAGCAGGAAGAACAGCGCGATCAGGATGACAATACCCCATCCGCCGAAGCCATAGTCCTTATCCATTGTGTTCCCTCCTTTCGGATCAAAATTATTGATAGGCGCTTACGCGCGGTATCACTTGCCGATCTGGCCGACGAGCTCGCCGACCGTCTTGTCTTTGTTCGCCTCGAACCAGTCGCTAAACCCCGGCTGCGAGGCAAGGAAGCTAAGCACCATCTGCGGGCTCTGCCCCTGCAAGGTCGTCTTCGCCGTCTGAAGCAGCCCGTTCAGCAGCTTGTTTCCCCCGCCGTTTCCTCCCATCAGTGCCATAATCGGATTTTGCATTGAGTTTTCCCTCCAGTTCTTCGATTTTCCCAGCCATGCTCTGAAGGCCGGCCGTGATCTGCTTCAGCTGCTCTTGCAGCTGGTTCGCTGCCTTTTCTTCCTCCGTCGGCTCCGGGAAGATCCGGAACCGCGCAATGGTCTTTGCAGCCATGCTGTCCGTGCGGATGTAGTACAGCAGGTTCTCCGTCTCGTGCAGCGCGAGCGCGTTGTCGTTCGGCTGCATCTGCAAATTGTTGATACTGGCCTCGCTGGCCACGGTCAGAACGCCGAGCTTGGGCGGCTGCGGCGGCATTTGCGGCACCTGCGCCCTCGGCATTGGCTGCATCTGCACCTGCTGTGCGCCGTCCATCTCCCAGCGCCCGGTGTATGGGTTGTACGCCATGTTGCGTCCCTCCTTTGAGACCATTGTACCGGAGCGCAGACTTTTAAGGGTGGCGCGAGTGTGAGTTTGTGTGAATCTGCGTGAAAAATCCCGGTGCCCAAGTTGGACACCGGGATTCTCATATCATGTGGAGTTTTTCAGCTGTCTGCCGCGCCCTGGTGTAGATTCCGGGCAGGCGCCGGGAAAGCGTGCTGCGCTCGATGCACAGTTCGACGGCCACGTCGATCTGCGGCGTTTTATCGACGATGTACCGGCGCACGATCTCGGCGTCCTGCCTGCTGTATCCGGCTTCGCGTATGACGCGCTCCCACTCGCTTTGCAGCAAACCGGATAAGTCTTCGGGAATGTTGACTCTGGCGCTTGCCAATGGCGTCCCTCCTTCCGGGAGGGCGCGGCAGACGGCTTACTTGTGATTCAGAACAGCGATATTGCCCTTATTGGACACGTCCAGATCGAGGGCGGCGGCGATGTCTCTTACCTTGACATAGTTCGTGCCGTCCTTCAGGATTCTTTCGACGGGGACTTCCTTTCCGTCGATGATCATTTTCGATTTTTCTACCACTTCGTCTACCTCCTTCAAGAGTTTCTTAAAATCTTCCCACCTGTTTTCCGCGATCATCGGCAGCGGGCAGAGCTTGCCGGAAACGTCGTAGTGCCGGATGGCGTACTGCACGTTGGGGAGCTTCTTGAGAAGCATCTGATACAGCCGCGCGGCGTTTTCCTGCGTCGCCTTCGGGATGTAATAGGCCCCAGAGGCGTCTGTGTGGCTCACCATCTCGATAGACACGGAGTTGTAATTGTTGATGATGTTTCCGTATTTGCCGCTCTTGCCGTCTCCCACGGCCCAAGCGACGGTATCCAGCGGCACGCACTCATAGACGATGTTCTTTTCGTCTACGCAGTAATGCGCAGACGCGGCCCTGCCTTCGCTGCCGTCGGCAAAGTACCGGGCATTGCCCAGAGCCGAAGCCTTCGTGCCGGTGTTCGCCGTGTAATGGAACACAATGGCCTTGATGGCCGAAAGCGGTCTCTTGCCGCCAATCCTCGAAGCCCGGAGGCTTTCGTTAATTTTCAGCTCCATTGTTGTCTCCCTTCGCGTCAATGGCGTCCTGTGCCTTCTGGGACTGGGTGCCGAAATAGAAGGTAATTACCGTCAGGAAGATGGTCAGAAAGTCCTTGCCGGTGATGTCTCCCCGCAGGGAAAGGACGGCAAAGACGATGGTCAGCGAGAGCGTGACCAGGCTCTTGACGCTCAGGAGATTCCCGAGCCGCTTTTTGATGTTCTCCATATGTACCCCTTTCATTCTACCGGTTCGTTCGGTTTTGCGAATACTCTTTTGCAAAGCAGGAGCAGAAGCTCCCCGCCGAAGGCCGAGGCCGCGAAGATCAGCACATCCGAAAGATCGGACGCGTGGTCCGTGAAGACTGCAACCGTTTTGGTGACGACCGCCCACGCGAGCGTCAGTGTCAGCGCGTAGATGCAGTAATAGACCAGCTCCCGCGCCATGCGGCCTTTTGTTTTTCGCTGCGGCTTCTTTTTCTCGTCGGCCATTCACTCCTCCTGCCCGTGGGCGGACTTGTTCAAGTGCTTCTCCAGCTTATCCAGAGCCTCGGTCACAGGGCCGTTGCAGCCCTGCTCTTTCAGCCCTTTCAGGCAGGCGACCAGACCGTAGCAGATCAGCGTCTGCTCGTGCTTGATGGCCTTGATTTCGGCCTGCTGGCGCTTGTCTCGCTCGACGAATTTGTAGATTCCCACAAAGACGCCCGCGATCACGCCCAGAGAGCCGATGACCTTGCCGATGTTGATGATCGTGTCCCAGTCGATGTACATGTGCTCCTTTCCGGGCGCAAAAAACGCCCCGCTGCTTGACATTTTGCAGCGGGACGCTATAATGGATGTAGAAAGAGCGCTGCCGATAAGCGGTTCGTCTCTCACAAGTGTTTTGAAGTAATCGCCGTACTTGTCAGGGAGCGGCGGTTACTTCTTTTTTGTGATCTGTATGGCCAGACCGACGATGCCGATGATCACGAGCGTAAACTGAAACAGTTCTGCGTATGTAACCATAGTACCGACCCCCTCTCCTTGTTTCGGAGAGGGTCTATTCAGAAGTCCTCTCCGGAATGGAGAGACGAACCGCCTACCGTATATGGCAGCGCCCGCCCCGAAGGGCTCTTCCATCATACCACGCGCTGCGTATTTTGTCTATCCTTGCCGCCTCAAAGGGCGGCATTTTTTATGCCTGTTCTTCCGGGATCTCGACCGGCTCGTCGGTCTCTGTGTACGTGTACGGCGCGTTCTCGACGTCCACGGCCTCGTCAAACACCGTTCCCGTCTGCTCCTGCCGGATTTTAAGCCCTTCGCTCGATCTGGTCGTGTAGAGCTTCACGCCGTCTTTCCGCGTGAGAAGATATTCTCTGGTTATCATGTTTCCACCCCCACAATGTAGTCTGCATACGTCGCCCAGTTCGTAGCCGCCTTCCACTCGTCCACAAGGGAAGCCGGGACGCGAATCTCACAGTCGCTAGGGATGCCAGAAAAAGCGTTGGTGTTCGCCAGCGTCGGGACTGCCGTGTGGTTGCTGAAATCGTAAAAGGTTACACCGCAACAGGACCGGAACGTATAACTGCCAATGCTTGTTACGCCGTCAGGGATCGTAATCGAGGCTAGGGCGTAACAGGAGTCGAACGTATAACTGCCAATGCTTGTTACGCCGTCAGGGATCGTAATCGAGGCTAGGGCGTAACAGTACCGGAACACAGAACCGCCAATGCTTGTTACGCCGTCAGGGATCGTA
>CAVJJQ010000005.1:0-43958 GCA_963649755.1 bacterium
AAGCGAGGACGGAGAGGGCGCATAAGACGCCGGAGTTTCGCAAGCGAAACTCTTTGTATTTGTATTCAGGGAGTTATTTAATGATTTCTGTTCGAATAAGTGTGAGAAATTTAATAGAGTTCATCCTTCGCGACGGCGATATAGACAATCGTTTCGGCACTTTTTCGGAAGACGCGATGAAGGAAGGTGCAAAGCTTCACAGGGTTATCCAGCATCGTGCCGGTTCGGACTATCAGTCGGAGGTTTCGCTTAAATATACCTATACGGAGGAAGACGTTTCGATTTCCGTGGAAGGCCGTGCCGACGGGGTTATCAGAAATGAATCGGGTGTCACAGTTGACGAGATTAAGACTACCTATTCGGATATACAGAAGCTTAAGGAGGCAAATTCGCTTCACCTTGCGCAGGCGAAGTTTTACGCCTACATCATAGCGGAAAAAGAAAACCTCCCTGTCATAAAGGTAAGAGTTACCTATGCCAACATTGATACGGAAGAATTGAGGTACTTTAACTATACTTTTCTGTATGAGGAATTACTCAAATTCACTTCCGAAATATGTCACGAGTATGTCAAATGGGCGCGCCTTGAAAGTGAGTGGAGAGAAGTCCGGGATGAAAGCATCAAGACTTTACCATTCCCCTTTAAGTACCGGCCCGGCCAGGAAAAGCTTGTGCGGCAGGTTTATGTCACGATTTCAAAGGGTAAGAAGCTTTTTATCGAGGCACCTACGGGTGTCGGAAAGACGATTTCCACGCTTTACCCTTCTTTATACGCTCTTGCAAACAAGAAGGGTTCGAGACTTTTCTATCTTACGGCAAAGACGATTACGCGCACTGTAGCCGAGAATACCATAGATATACTCAGAAACAACGGCTTGCGGCTAAAGAACATCACCATAACCGCCAAGGAAAAGATTTGTCCGGTCGAAAGCCATGAGTGCAACCCCGACGCCTGTCCCTATGCCAAGGGTCATTTTTCAAGGGTAAACGACTGCGTATACGACTTGCTCATGAATAAAGAACAGATCACGGCGGGCGTGGTACTCGACTATGCTTACAAATACACGGTCTGCCCCTTTGAAATGAGTTTGGATGCAAGCCTTTTTTGCGATGCCATCATCTGCGACTACAACTATGCTTTTGATCCGAGTGCGAGGCTTAAACGTTTCTTTGAGGATGAGACTAAAAGCGGAGACTATTTAATGCTGGTCGACGAGGCTCACAATCTGCTTGACAGAGCTCGTGAAATGTACTCCGCTATCGTTTACAAAGAGCAGCTTCACTGCCTCAAAAGGCTTACAGAGGAAGAGCTTCCGACGATTTCTCAAAAGGCGGCTAAATGCGAAAGCGAGCTTTTAAAGCTTGAAGCAAATACGACCGAGTACATGGTCGATATGGATATTACGGATTTTGTTGCCGGGCTTACGAGGCTCTACGGCAATATTGAGAGATTCTTAAAAGAAGAGAGAAAGCCCAAAAGGAAAAAGAAGATTTCAAAGGACACCAAGGACGGTGTGCTTGAATTCTTCTTTGAGGCGGGCCACTTTTTAAATATGTATGACCTGCTTGATGAGAATTATCGTGTGTATGCTGCCTTCGATGAAAAAGAAGAGTTCTTTTTAAAGCTCTTCTGCGTAAACCCAAGGGAGAATCTTAAAGAGTGCATGAAGGCCGCAAGAAGCGTGATTTTGTTTTCGGCGACTCTGCTTCCAATCCAATATTACAAGGAACTTTTGGCAGGGGAATCCGATGACTACGAGGTTTATGCCGAGAGTATATTCAATCCCGCAAACCGAAGCATCCTGATTGCAAGCGACGTGACCAGCAAGTATACCAAGAGGACGGATTCCGAATATTTAAACATAGCCCGATATATCAATAAGGTCGTAAAATCCCATCCCGGCAACTACATGGTGTTCTTTCCGTCTTACAAATTTATGGAAGAGGTGCACCTTGCGTATCTTTCGGAATTTACGGATGACGACGAGACTTCTTTCTTGGTGCAGTCAAGCCGGATGTCGGAGGAAGAAAAGGACAACTTTTTAAGACGCTTTTCAACTTGCAATGAGCAAAGCATCGAGAGACTTAAACTGATAGATATGGATGTTGAGACCGAGGACACTTCGTCGCTTGTCGGACTCTGCGTGCTGGGCGGCGCTTTTTCGGAGGGCGTGGACTTAACAAGCGAGAGCCTCATAGGCGCGATAGTGGTGGGAACGGGTATCCCGCAGGTGTGTCTTGAGAGAAAGCTTATGATGGAAACCTTTGATAAAGAAAACGGCTCGGGCTTTGACTATGCCTATCGCTACCCGGGAGTTAACAAGGTACTTCAGGCAGCGGGACGCGTAATCCGAACCGAAACCGACAGGGGTGTCATAGTGCTTTTGGATGATCGCTTTTTGCAAAGCAGTTATCAAAAGACCTTCCCAAAGGAATGGGCTGACTTTGACAAGGTAAGCCTTGCAAGCGTAGAAAAATACGCAAAAAAATTTTGGGACGAACAGTAAAGGGATTCATAAACACTTAATCCTCAAAACACTGAATGCGCGTGTAAACAATCAGTGTCTTCCGGATTGCTTTCTAAGAAAAATTGTAACTATTCAGCTCAGCCCGAAGCACTCGCTGCTGAGGGCGTAAGAAAGTGATTCAGGAGTACAAAATCCCATCGGCGAAGCCGATTTTTATGGATTTTGTATCGTAACTGGTCAGGTACTGAACAGTTACGAAAAATTATCGAGATCCGGAACCGTATTTCAATATCTCTGTATTTTCTTTATCCGTTTCTTTTTGTACATTTCACGATCTGCTCTTTCGATAAGCGCATTCAATCCGTCGGGACTGTCAAGCACCGTAATGCAATAGCCTATTGAGGCTTCAATCGGGTAGAGCCTGTCGGGAGTTTCGTTTATCGTATTCATGTGCGCTTCTATTCTGAGAATGCATTCGCTCGCATCTTTTTCGGTATAATCCGGCGCAAGCAGTACAAACTCATCTCCGCCATAGCGCATTACCACTTCATTGTGACGCTTGACCTTTTTGAGTATTTCCGAAATTTCTTTTATGAGATTGTCACCTTCATCGTGACCGAAGGTATCATTGACCTTTTTGAGCCCGTCAACATCGAGAAAGATGACGCAGAGCGACTGGCGCTTGTGAATGGAATCGTTTACCATACTTTCGGCACGCTTAAAGAAGCCGGCTCTGTTGTAAACTCCGGTGAGAGCATCGTAAATCCACATATGGTCAAGAGCGGCAAGCATCTGTTCAAGAACGTTTCGCTTGCGCGTAGTCTCCAAGGCATTGCTTGCAAGATTACAGTAATTCGGGAAGAATTCGTTTCTTAAAAGTTCACCCGAGGTTCCGAGTATCGCATAGCCGTAGTTCCGGTTCATATAGTGAATGGGCAGGAAGTAATAGGTTCCGCCCTTTTTGCCTCCGTTTGCAAGGGGAGGAAAGAGATCTTCTTTTTCAAAATATTCGCGGTCTCCCGAAGTCGCGGGAACACCTCCGACAATCGAGAACACGGCCATTATCTCATCGGTATAGTCCTCGGCTATTTCTTTTTCCATGGAAAGCAAAGCCTTCGAGTAATCGGAATAGTCGATTAAACACTCGGGGCGTACATTCAGACAAAGATGCATTTCGTCGGGACGAAGCTTCAGCGCATAAGCCTTTAACTCGTCAAGCAATGCATACTGATCTTTCATGGCCATCAGGTCCGCGGTCATGCGCTTGGTAGTCTGACTGAGCTCGGCCTGAGCGTAGCAGTCTATGGCAAGAGTGTTGGTAGTGGAAAAGTCATTCTTGTCGTCTTCTTCGGGAATACATCCGCACGATGCGCCGATGTAGAGATTTACCGGCATCGAAAAGACTTCGCCGGCAGTGTGCGAAGAATATTCATGAAGAAGGCTTATGGCGTTTACGCCTTTTTGATATTGCTGTCTCTTAACGGTTGTAAGTCTCGGATAATAAACTCTCGATACGGTATCAAAGTCAATTCCGGTAACCTTTATATCTTTCGGAACCTTAATACCGCGGCGCTTAAGCTCCGAAATAAGGCCTATTGCCATTTCGTCATTGGCACAGACTATCGCATCGGGAAAAGAATCGGAAAGATTTAAAAATTCCTGAGCGGAATCAACTCCGCTTGAAAATTCGAAGTTTCCGTAAAGCCGGAAATCGTCGTTAACGGGAAGGTTGTGGCTTAAAAGAGCCTCTTTGAAACCTTCGTAGCGATCCTCGGTGTCGGGACTTCCCTTCGGACCTCCGAGAAAATAAAGTTTCCTGCAATTATGGCACTCAATCAGGTGACGCGTTACTTCCTTGGCAATGGCGCGCTCGTCACTTAAGATGCTTAAAAATTCAGGGGAATAGCTGTCAATTGCCACACACGGAACTCCGGATGAAAGAATACGATTATAAAGAACCTGTTCATTGGGCATGGATAAAAAGGTATTTCTGACATAGATAATTCCGTCGAAAGAATTCAGATTGGGAAGATTGAAGATGGCGCACTCGCCTCTTAGAAAGGTATCATTTCCGGATGCGTTTACATGGCAGCAGAACACCAGACAGGTATCGCCGCAGTCGCGCACCTTTCTTTCTACACCCTTCATAAATGCCTTTTGACAATCAAAAACCAAACCGCAGATAAACACTGCAATTTTCATGATTTTCGGCCCCCTTGCCCCTGTCACTACTTAATAAAAGTAGTCCTAAAGTACCAAGCCATCATAACACAATGCGATAAAGAAATAAACTATTAACATGGGTAGGTTATGATACACAAGGTACCAAAGTCAAAACTTGCGTCGCAAGCTTGCTTGCAGCGCAAGTTTTGACCTTGGTACCCGCCCGACCATGAGTAAGTAGCCATTTTTCGAAGAAAAATGAGCGGATTACGAATGGGCGAAGGATTGCGAGAGTGCGTAGCACGTAGCAATCCGTATCATAATTTTTACTTTTTTTAGAAACCTTTAATAAAGTTTATTTTCATTACATTGACTTTGAAAAAAAATGTAAATAAACTTTAAAGTGTTTATTTCGGAGGTTTTATTCTATGAAGAGATATTGGAAATATATAAAGCCGTATCTTTCGGCCTTTATACTCGCACCGATACTCATGATAGTGGAGGTGCTCGGAGAAATCTTTCTTCCCAAATTGATGTCCTTAATCATCAATAACGGTGTTGAGGACAGAAACATCGGTTATATCACTACTGTCGGAATCGTGATGATTATCACGGCTGTACTGATGGCGCTTGGCGGCATAGGCGGCGCATATTTCGGAGCAAAAGCTTCCATAAATTTTGCGGCAGACCTTAGAAAAGATGCCTTTGACAGCGTTCAGAAATTTTCATTTAAGAACATAGACGATTTCAGTACCGGTTCGCTCGTTACAAGACTTACAAACGACGTAACCCAGGTTCAGAACCTTATCAACATGCTGCTTCGAATGGCGCTTCGTGCACCGGGCATGATGATAGGTGCAATCATAATGGCATTTTCAATCAATGCCGAGCTTGCGGTAATCATCATCGTTGTAATGCCTGTTTTGATTGCGGTAATCGCCCTTGTCATCACAAAGGCGTTCCCAAAGTTCCAGATACTTCAGACCAAGATTGATAAGCTTAACTCGATCATCCGCGAAAACGTTACAAACGTCAGGGTTATCAAGTCCTTCGTGCGCGGAGACCTGGAAAAAGAAAAATTCTCGGAGGCGAACAACGATTTAAAGAATTCTTCCTTGGACGCCTTCCGTATCATGATTATCGCTATGCCTGCAATGTCACTTGCCATGAATGTCACGACCCTTGCGGTTGTATGGTTTGGCGGAAAGCAGATTGTGGCAGGTGAAATGCCTGTCGGCGATTTGACCGCCTTTATTACCTATGTTACTCAGATCCTTATGTCGCTTATGATGACTTCAATGCTTATTCTTCAAAGCTCGAGAGCCATTGTTTCCGGCAGACGTATTAACGAGATAATAGACTGTAAGCCCGATATTACGGACGATACGGCAAAGTATCCTGAAAGGCTTGTCGGAAGCGGTTCCGTAGAGTTCAAGAACGTAAGCTTTTCCTATTATAAGAATTCCGAGGAAAAGGTTCTTTCGGATATCAATATGAAGATTGAATCGGGAGATGTCGTCGGCATCATCGGTTCCACGGGATCCGGAAAAACAACACTCGTCTCGATGATTGCACGTCTTTACGATCCCGATGAGGGCGAGGTACTTGTAGACGGTGTAAACGTAAAGGATTATTCGCTATATAACCTTCGTGAAGCAGTTTCCATGGTGCTTCAGAAAAACGTTCTTTTCTCGGGCTCCATTATGGAGAACCTTCGCTGGGGTTATGCCGAAGCTACCGAAGACGAGGTTAAAAATGTTGCAAAGATGGCTCAGGCAGACGGCTTTGTATCCGAGTTTAAAGAAGGATACGAAATGGATCTGGGCCAGGGCGGCGTAAATGTTTCAGGCGGCCAGAAACAACGTTTGTGCATAGCACGTGCGCTTTTAAAGAAACCTAAGATTTTGGTGTTGGATGACTCTACCAGTGCGGTTGATACGGCAACGGAAGCAAACATCAGAAAGAACTTAAAGGAATACTGCCCCGATACCACTAAGATTGTAATCGCACAACGTATTTCGTCGGTTATCGAAGCCGACAAGATTTTCGTGCTCGATGACGGCAAGATTGTCGGACACGGCACTCACAGCGAACTGATGAGTTCCTGCGAAGCTTATCAGGAAATTTATTATTCGCAGATGGACAAGGAGGTGAATGCGTAATGGACGAGAAGACCTTTGCACGCCTCGATGCGAAATATAAAAAGAAAAACGAAGCCTACATGGCGGCACATGCGGGCGATATGGTGAAAGCCGGAGGACCTCCCGGACGAGGAGGACGCGGGAAAGGCGGCCCCGGAGGAAAGCCGAAGAACGCAAAGGGCAGCCTTAAGAGGTTGTTCGGATACTTAAGACAGGACCTTTGGAAACTGATTTTAGTACTTTTCTTTTTACTGCTCTGCTCGGCCGCAAGCCTTGCAAGTTCATATATATTGAGACCTGTTATTAACTCGGTTGCAGACGGAACGGGAACCCTTACGACACTTGCCATGGGTATACTCGTGATGGCAATCATTTATATCGTGGGAGTTATTTCTCAGTATATATATCAGCGTATCATGATCGGCATTTCTCAGAATGCACTTGCAAAGATCAGAGATGACCTTGCCGGAAAATTGGGAACGCTTCCGCTTAAGTACTTTGACACAAATGACACCGGTGATATCATGTCGCGTTTCACAAACGATATCGATTCCATCGGTAATATGTTAAACAACACGATTGTTTCCCTGATTTCGGGTGTTGTTACCTTAGTCGGAACTCTGGCACTTATGCTTTACACAAACGTATGGCTTACGCTCGTTACCATTGTAATGACACCTGTTATGATAAAGGCCGCAAGCATTGTAGGTAAGCATTCAAGACGCTACTACAAGCAGCAGCAGGCAGCCCTCGGTTCACTAAACGGATATGTAGAGGAAACGATTTCCGGACAAAAGGTTGTAAAGGTGTTCAACCATGAGGAAGCCGCAAAAGATGAGTTTGAATATCTCAATTCAGACCTTCGCGGAAAACAGTTTAAAGCTCAGTTCTATGGCTCTCTGATGGGACCCGTAATGGGCAACTTGGGTCAGGTTTCGTACGCATTGACCGCAATGATCGGCGGTATCCTCTGCGTGCTCAGAGGCTTTGATATAGGCGGCCTTACAATATTTGTAAACTATTCGCGTCAGTTCTCGCGTCCCATAAACGAAGTTTCCATGCAGGTAACCGAAATCTTCTCGGCCCTTGCCGGAGCGGAGCGTGTATTTGACGTAATGGATATGGAACCCGAACTTCCGGATAAAGAAACGGCAGTTACACCTTCACCCTTACGCGGTGAGATTGCTCTTAACAACGTAACCTTCGGTTATGTACCGGGTCAGACCATTTTAAAGAATGTTTCTTTCTACGCTAAGCCCGGACAGAAGATTGCACTTGTAGGCTCGACGGGAGCGGGAAAAACAACGGTTACTAACCTTATCACGAGATTTTACGATATCGACGAAGGTTCGATAACGGTTGACGGAATCGATATAAGAGATTTCAAACGTGATTATTTGAGACAGAATATCGCAATGGTACTTCAGGATACGCACCTCTTCAGCGGTACGGTTCGTGAAAATATCCGTTACGGAAGGCTTGATGCGACGGACGAGGAAGTAGTTGCGGCAGCAAAGCTTGCAAGCGCACATTCCTTTATCATGAGGCTTGAAAACGGATACGATACCGTTTTGGAAGGCGACGGTGCAAACTTAAGTCAGGGCCAGAGACAGCTTTTGAATATTGCGAGAGCCGCTATTTCAAAGGCACCGATTTTGATCCTTGATGAAGCGACTTCGTCGGTCGATACCCGTACCGAGCGTCACATCGAGCATGGTATGGACAGACTTATGAAGGAACGTACCACAATTGTAATTGCCCACAGGCTTTCAACCGTCAGAAATGCAAATGCCATTATCGTTCTTGAACACGGAGAGATAATGGAGCGAGGCGACCATGACGATCTGCTCAAGCTTAAGGGACGTTATTATGAACTTTATACGGGCAAAAAAGAACTCGATTAACTAAAGCCCGGGCTAAGGCCCCGGCTTAAGTTAATAGCTCTTCGAGGATGCACACGGATTTAAAGAGGTATTTGTCTGCTGACGCAGACTTAAATCCGGCGCGTAAGACTCGCAAGTGAGTCTTGATTTTTTAAGCCGTACCGAATGTTAAGTCGGCACGGCTTTAATCTTGTTAATGGGGTTTGAGTAAAATATTTCAGATTTATGTAGATAGTATGTCGGAATTTTCAGGAGTTTATTATGGCAAAATTCAGTGTAAAGAAACCGTTTACCGTACTAGTGGCGGTACTTATGATACTTATGCTCGGCGTTGTGAGCATGACGAGGATGCAGCTTGACTTGCTTCCGGACATGAGCCTTCCGTACCTGCTCGTCATTACGACCTATCCCGGTGCGAGTCCGGAAAAGGTTGAGTCGACTGTATCGGAGCCCATGGAGAGCGGACTGGGAACCATTTCGGGCGTAAAGAACGTTTACAGCTTCAGCTATGAAAATTACAGCATGGTGGAGCTTGAGTTCGAAGACGGAACCGATATGGACAGCGTGCTCGTAAAGGTTTCTTCGGCACTGGATACGGTGGAAGCCTCGTTACCGGATGAATGCGGTACACCGTCCATTATGGAAATCAGCATGGATATGATGGCGACGATGTACATCGCGGTCGGTTATGAAGGCATGGACATAAACGAGCTTTCGACCTTTACAAGGGATACGCTGACACCGGCACTTGAAAGGGTTGACGGCGTGGCAAGCATTTCTTCAATCGGACTTGTCGACAAAACCGTGCAGGTAGAGTTAAATCAGGAAAAGGTTGATGCTTTAAACGCAAAGATTTTGAAGGTGGCCGAGGATGCACTCTCCGACGCCGAACAGGAACTTGACGATGCTAAGAAGCAGCTTGAAGACAGCGAGAAAGAACTTGCAGACGGTCAGGCGGAGCTTCGTAAAGGGGAAAATGAACTTAAGGAGTCAAAGGATAAATTAAATCAGAGTAAGGAAGACCTTGAAAGTGAAGCCTCTTCGACTTATTCAACCTTAGCTACCGCTTCGGAAGCCTTGGATCAGCTTGCTTCTTATCAGACTCAGCTTACCAATCAGCAGGCTCAGCTTTCCGTTTTGAACAGCGCAATCAGCCAGTATGAGAGCGGAATAAAGACGGCGGAGGAAGGTAAGGCTTCACTTACTGCTGTGAAGACGTATATTACCTCGGAACTTCTTGAAGGTGACAGCTTAAAAAGCAATTCAACCGTTACCTCAATAGACAGTACCCCTGCTATTTTTGAAACCTACCCCGGAACCGCCTATACCAACATTGAATATGTAATCGGTGCACTTACACAGATTGGAATTGACACAACAGAACTTACAACAGCAGTCGGGGAATATCAGGCAGCTATATCTTCAAATACGGGCGGTGCGCAAGCCATAAGTGATGCAAAGACACATATTGCTACCTGCCTTAATTCCGCTGTAACGCAGATTACTGTCATGGAGGAATCCATTGACGCACAGCTCACCACAGCCAATGAAACCCTCTCAAGCTACGAGGCCGAAAAGAACGCCCTTACACTTGAAATCCAGGTAACGCAGGGAATTATTTCAAAGTACACCGCACAGCTTAAGAGCCTTGGCGTAAGCTATACCGATATTGAAAAAGCAAAAATGGAAGCTTCGGCAGGCTTTGGCAATGCTCAGGCACAGATTGCCCAGGGCGAAGCCGCAATCGAATCTGCGGAAAGCCAGTTGGAATCCTCAAAGGATACTCTTGATTCCGCAAAAGATCAGATTGAAAGCGGATGGGACAGCTATTATGAAGGCGTGGAGCAGTTTGAGTCTTCAAAAGAAGAAGCTCTTAAATCCGCAAATGCCGATGAGCTTCTTACTTTATCCACTCTTTCAAGCCTCATCTATGCGCAGAACTTTGAAATGCCGGCAGGCTATATAGACGATGAAAACGACGATTCGTGGCTCTTAAAGGTCGGTGACAACTTTGACAGCATTGAAGAACTTGAAGATCTCGTTCTTTGTACAATTGACGATGTGGGAGATGTAAAGCTTTCGGACGTAGCCGACATTACCATTATAGACAATTCGGATGACAGCTATGCTTCCCTTAACGGTGAAAAAGCAATTATTCTTTCTATATTTAAGGCAAGCACTTCCGGCACAAACGAAGTCAGCAAGTCCTTAACCGAGGCAATTGACGACCTTGAAGAAAAGTATGAAGGCTTGGATGTAATGATCATGATGAATCAGGGCGATTACATTGACCTGATTGTATCAAGCGTAGTGCAGAACATGGCAATAGGTGCGGCACTTGCAATATTCATACTTGCCATTTTCTTAAAAGACTTTATGCCTACCGTTGTGGTAGCAATATCGATTCCTTTAAGCGTTCTGACGGCTTTCGTGGCCATGTACTTTACAGGAATTTCACTTAACATGATGTCACTTTCCGGTATGGCCTTAGGCATAGGTATGCTTGTCGATAACTCGATAGTGGTTATTGAAAATATTTACAGACTGCGTAACAGAGGCGTTTCGGCTCCGCGTGCGGCGGTTCAGGGTACACGTCAGGTTGCGGGCGCGGTTATTGCCTCAACCCTTACATCGGTTTGCGTATTCTTCCCTATGGTTTACACGACGGGAACCGTACGCGAGCTTATGCTCCCGATGTCCTTGACCATCATATACTGCCTGCTTGCATCACTCCTCGTCGCCATGACGGTTGTGCCTGCGGCAAGCTCGACACTGCTTAGAAATACAAAGCCCAAGGAGCACCCCTGGTTTGACAAGATTCAGGATTTCTACTCAAAGATCCTTGATTTCTGTCTGCGTATAAAGGTAGTTCCGTTAGGTATAAGTATAGGTCTTTTGGCAGTTTCGATTTGGCTTGTATTCAGAATGGGTGTTGTAATGATTCCTAATATTACGACTAACCAGATTCAGGGTACGATTACTTTTGATGAAGAGCAAATCACAAGAGACGAAGCCTATGCGAAGGCCGATGAATTTATTGCCAAGGCCTGCAATATAGAGGGCGTTGACTCAGTTGGTATCATGATGGGCGCTTCATCGTCGCTCGTTGCATCTTCGGATACCGGTTATGAGACCTTCACCTATATGGTTACGACCGAAGATGAAAATGCCGGTGCGGGCGTGGTTAAAGAAATTTGCAATGAACTTGAGTCGATAGCCGACGAGCTTTCGCTTGACGCAAGTGTTTCCACCGGAATGGAGGAACTTACCTCAATGCTCGGAAGCGGACTTTCGATTTCAATTTACGGAAGCGATGCGGACACACTTCTTTCCATCAGCGAAGACGTAATGGAACTGGTTGATTCGGTTGAGGGTTATACCGACATTTCGAACGGTCAGGAAGAAGCTGATTCCGTGCTTCACCTATATATAAACAAAGACTATGCAATGTCCAAGGGTCTTACCGTAGCAGGCATTTACCAGACACTTGCGGGCAAGCTTACCACTTCAAGCACTGCCGTAACGGTTACGATTGACGGCGAAGATATGGATGTAAGCGTTGTAAACGATCTGGACGAGCTTACGGTCGAGAACCTTATGGATACCGAATTTGATGTGACCGAGGAAAATGAAGACGGGGAAAAAGAAACCGTCACCAAGCATTTAAGCGACTTCGCAACCCTTGAAACCGAGGACGGATTTACAAGTATCAGCCGTGAAAACCAGACACGTTACATAACCGTTACGGCAGCAGTCGAGGACGGATATAGCAACAACATCCTTTCAAGAAAGATTGAACCCTTGATTTCATCATATGAATGTCCTGACGGGTATTCGATAGAAATCGGTGGAGAGACCGAAACAGTCAACACGATGGTCAGACAGATGGCACTGATTATTCTTATGGGAATTGCCTTCATCTACTTCGTAATGGTGGCACAGTTCCAGAGCCTTCTTTCTCCTTTCATAGTACTGTTTACAATCCCGCTTGCATTTACAGGTGGCTTCCTTGCTCTGTTCTTTGCAAACGAAACCATTTCAATGATTGCACTCATGGGCTTTGTAGTACTGACGGGTACTGTCGTAAATAACGGTATTGTTTACGTCGATTATGTAAACCAGTTGAGGAAGGGCGGCTTATCAAGGCATGATGCCCTTATAGCAACGGGTGTTACCCGTATGAGACCTATCCTTATGACGGCCCTTACCACAATTCTCGCAGAGGCAAGCCTTATATTCGGCGACGATATGGGCAGCCAGATGGGACGCGGTATGGCACTTGTAATTGCCGGAGGTCTCCTTTATGCGACACTCATGACGTTGTTTATCATTCCCGTTATGTATGATATCCTCTTTAAGAAGCAGCCTCTTGATATCGATACCGGCTCCGAAAATCTTGACGACGTACCGGACGATGCCAAGGAATATCTGCTCAGTAAGGAAGAAAAGGCTTGATGAAGGAAGAATTTTTAAGAACCGCAATGTTAATCGGCGATGACGGGATAAAGAAACTGAATCGGTCAACGGTCGCAGTCTTCGGTCTCGGAGGCGTCGGAGGATACACGGTTGAGGCACTTGCAAGAGCAGGCGTCGGTCACCTGGTACTTACGGACAGCGATACGATTTCCGTTTCAAACATAAACAGACAGCTGATTGCACTTCACTCGACTGTAGGGATGAAAAAAACCGAGGCCTTTAAGGAACGCATAAAGGATATAAATCCGGACTGCAAGGTTACGATTCACGATTGTTTTTACCTTCCCGAAACCGCTAAAGAGTTTGATTTTTCTTTATACGATTATACGGTGGACGCGGTGGATACCGTAACGGCGAAGCTTGATATTATCATGAAATCAAAGGAAGCGGGAGTGCCGGTAATCAGCAGCATGGGCGCCGGAAACAAGCTTGATCCGTCACTTCTTAAGATAGCCGACATTTACAAAACTTCCGTCTGCCCGCTTGCAAAGGTCATGAGATACGAACTAAAAAAACGCGGAGTGAAGGATCTTAAGACAGTCTACTCAACGGAAACTCCGATTAAGCCCCTGTTTGAGGTTAAAACCGAGGGAAAACGTCAGACGCCCGGAAGCGTTTCTTTTGTTCCTTCCGTGGCGGGACTGCTGATTGCCTCAGAAGTCATAAAAGACCTTACGAAGTCCTTGAAGTAAAACCCGTATGTGTGCTAAAGTAGACGGATAAGATTATTTGAACATATATATGCTTTATTTGGGAAGGACATTATGAAGAAAGAACTTGAAAAAACCTACAATCCCAAGCAGATGGAAGACAGGATCTACCAGAACTGGCTTGATAAGAAATATTTTCATGCGGAGGTTGATGAAAGTAAGAAACCCTTTACAATCGTAATTCCGCCTCCGAATATCACGGGACAGCTCCACATGGGCCATGCACTTGACAATACCATGCAGGACATCCTGATTCGTTTTAAGAGAATGCAGGGTTACAACGCTCTTTGGCAGCCCGGCACCGACCATGCTTCGATTGCAACCGAAGTAAAGATTATCGAAAAACTCAAAGAAGAAGGCCTTTCAAAAGAAGATTTAGGCCGTGAAGAGTTCTTAAAGAGAGCCTGGGACTGGAAGAAGGTTTACGGCGGAAGAATCGTTTCACAGCTTAAGAAGCTCGGCTCTTCCTGCGACTGGGACAGAGAACGCTTCACGATGGATGAAGGCTGCAACAAGGCAGTTACCGAAGTGTTCTGCAAGATGCACGAAAAAGGCTGGATTTACAAGGGCTCGCGTATCATCAACTGGTGCCCCGTATGTAATACCTCCATTTCCGATGCCGAGGTTGAATACGAGGAGCAGGCAGGACATTTCTGGCACATCAAGTACCCCCTTGTAGACGAAAACGGAAAGCCTTCGACCACGGAATTTTTGGAGTTTGCAACCACCCGTCCCGAAACTATGCTCGGCGATACCGCGGTTGCCATTAACCCCGACGATGAAAGATATCATTATTTAAAGGGAAGACAGGTTTGGCTTCCAATCGTAAACAAACCCATTCCCGTTATAGAGGATTCCTATGTAGATATGGAATTCGGTACCGGCGTTGTAAAAATAACACCCGCACATGACCCCAACGACTTTGAAGTAGGAAAGAGACACAATCTTCCCGAGATTAATATCTTAAACGATGATGCCACCATCAACGCAAACGGCGGTGAGTACGAGGGCATGGACAGATACGAAGCAAGAAAGGCCATCGTCAAGAAACTCGACGAGCTCGGACTTCTTGTAAGAATTGAGGACTATACTCACAACGTAGGTACGCATGACCGCTGCAAGACGACCATCGAACCGATGATAAAGAAACAGTGGTTCGTAAAGATGGACGAGCTCATAAAGCCGGCTGTTAAGGCTGTCAAGGACGGCGAGATAAAGCTTGTTCCCGAATCAATGGAGAAGACCTACTTTAACTGGACCGACAATATCCGTGACTGGTGTATCTCAAGACAGCTTTGGTGGGGACACAGAATCCCGGCATATTATTGTCAGGACTGCGGTGAAACCGTTGTTGCAAAGATGATGCCTACGAAGTGCCCTAAGTGCGGCGGTACGACCTTTGAGCAGGATCCGGATACCTTGGATACCTGGTTTTCATCGGCACTCTGGCCTTTCTCAACTCTCGGATGGCCCGAAAAGACAAAGGATCTTGAGTATTTCTATCCTACGGACGTACTTGTAACCGGTTATGATATCATCTTCTTCTGGGTAATCCGTATGATTTTCTCGGGTTATGAGCAGATGGGAGAAAGACCTTTCAAGACGGTTCTGTTCCACGGACTTGTAAGAGATTCCCAGGGCCGCAAGATGAGTAAGTCCTTGGGTAACGGTATCGATCCTCTTGAAATCATTGACAAGTACGGTGCCGATGCATTGAGGCTTACACTTATCACCGGCAACGCACCCGGAAACGATATGCGTTTCTACAACGAGCGTGTTGAGGCAAGCAGAAATTTTGCAAACAAGATTTGGAATGCATCGCGTTTCATTATGATGAATATGGGAGATGAAACTCCTGCGAAGCCTTCTGATGCAGAGCTTGAAAAGTGCGACAGGTGGATACTTTCGAAGTGCAACACCCTTATAAAGGATGTTACCGACAACATGGAGAAATACGAGCTTGGCGTTGCTGTTTCGAAAGTTTACGATTTCATCTGGGATGAGTTCTGCGATTGGTACATCGAGATGGTTAAACCCCGTCTCTATGCCGAGGGCAATACCGCTTCGAAGAATGCGGCACTCTGGACTCTCAAGCACGTATGTATAGAGGCATTAAAGCTTCTTCATCCTTATATGCCTTTTGTAACCGAGGAAATCTTCACGACGATTCAGGACGAAGAGGAGTCCATAATGGTTTCTTCCTGGCCTGTATACAGTGACGAATATTGCTTTGCAAAAGAGGAAAAAGAAATCGAAACTATAAAGGAAGCAGTTCGTGCCATCAGAAATGTACGTACGGGCATGAATGTGGCTCCTTCAAGAAAGGCCGAAGTATTCGCGGTAAGCGATGACGCAGCTGTCAGAGATACCTTTGCTTCCTGTGAAGTTTACTTTAAACCCTTAGCCTACGCTTCGGATGTAAAGATACTTTCGGAGAAAACCGGAATTTCGGATGACGCTGTTTCCTGCGTAATTCCCGGAGCAACGCTTTACATGCCTTTCGATGAACTCGTAGACATAAAAGCTGAAATTGAACGCCTTTCGAAAGAAGAGGCTCGTCTGCAGGGTGAGATAAAGCGCTCTAACGGAATGCTTTCAAATGAGAAGTTCTTATCCAAGGCTCCCGAAAGCAAGGTAAACGAGGAAAAAGAAAAGCTTAAGAAGTACGAAAATATGTTAAAAGAAGTTACCGAAAGACTTTCGGCAATTAAGGGCTGATTACTGTTGCCTTAGCCTTTGGTAACGAGAAAAGTTAGTTTAAGCCGCAGGTTTGTTTATTCAGATCTGTGGCTTATAGTAAGATTAGAGGAAAAATCCTGAATTTATAAAAGCACGTTTCGCCGTATCCAAAAGCTTAAGTGAAACGTACCGGAAATATCATTGACATGAATACCAAGAATAAATATTTACTTTGCGAACAAAACTGGGTTTTTTATACGTTGATACTGGTGTCCGGATTTTGGGGAGCATTTACGTATCTGCTTCGCGGAAATGTTTTCTGCAACGCGCAGACCGGAAACGTAGTGCTCTTGGGACTTGCAATAGGCTCGGGAGAGGTTAAAAAGGCAATCTATTATCTGATTCCCATTACGGCATACCTTGCCGGAGCCTTCATATCGGAACTGCTTCCGAATCCCGTTAAGCACAAGCTGATGATCAGATGGGATACAATGCTTATCGGAATTGAGGCATTTGTGGTAATCATTCTCGGCTTCATACCGGATTCATATCCGGTACAGATATCACAAGTGGCAATCAACTTTATCGCATCCATGCAGTTTGCAACCTTCAGACAGGCACAGGGAACGCCGATGGCGACTACCTTTGCCACGAATCACATCAGACAGATAGGCATCGGCCTTGCCAAGGAACTGCTTCATCGTAATTCGGACGATAAAAGCCACCGTGTTAAGCTAAAGAAGCATTTCGTTATGCTGTCGTTATTTTTACTCGGAGCCGTAATCGGAACGGTATTTTGCAATCTCTTCGGAGGACATGCTATTTGGATAACGGCTGCACCGCTCATTGTTCTGTTCTTTATGATGCTTTATGACGATAAATCAAACGGCTTGGAACATTTGGAACAGAAGCCGATGGGACATTAATTGCTTAGAATAGTGCTAATCGAGCCTATTTAGAAAGATTCAACCTGTTTATTTTAAGCGAATCTTTAATTTTTCTAAATATATCCCCTGTTTTGTTTCTTTATCCGGTGTGATAGAATGGCTTCATGAGCAATAAAAAGAAACTATTAAGAATCATTCCCATGATTTTGGTCATGGTCGTTATTTTTTATTTTTCTACGATGGAAGGCGATGATTCCGCTGAGACGAGCGGATTCTTTCTTGATATAGCAATGAAGTTCACGGAAGAGTTTACACACCATGGACTGAGTGCGTCGGCACTTGCCACAATGCACATAATTATCAGGAAAATCGCACATTTTACGGAATATCTGGTACTGGGTCTTTCGATAATGTTCGCTTTTTATGATTATTTTAAGGGTAAAAAGCTTTCACTTCTTCCGATTCAGGCCATTGCAACGCTTTATGCTACGACCGACGAGATTCATCAGTATTTCGTGCCGGGACGATACGGTACCTGGTTCGACGTAATGATTGACTCGTGCGGGGCATTTACGGGGATTTTGATATATTTCTTTATCCATAAAAAGAGGAATGAGAGGGACGAACATGAAACATTATGATTATCTGATAGTCGGTGCGGGACTTTTCGGAAGCGTTTTTGCTCACGAGCAGACAAAGAACGGAAAGAAATGTTTGGTAATCGACAAGAGAAATCACATCGGCGGTAACATCTACACCGAGAACCGTAACGGTATTAACGTTCACAAATACGGAGCGCATATTTTCCATACCTCTGACAAGGAGGTTTGGGACTATGTAAACGAATTTGCCGAGTTTAACGATTACATCAATTCTCCGATTGCAAATTTCCATGGCGAGACCTATCATCTTCCTTTCAATATGTATACATTCGAGAAGATGTGGGGTGTACATGAGCCGGAAGAGGCAAAGAAGATTATCGAGGATCAGATAAAGGATTTAAATATTAAGGAGCCAAAGAACCTTGAAGAGCATGCTCTTTCCATGGTCGGACGCGACGTTTACGAAAAGCTTGTAAAGGGCTACACCGAGAAGCAGTGGGGCAGGGACTGCAAAGACCTTCCGGCATCCATCATCAAAAGACTGCCGGTGAGATTTGAGTTTAACAACAATTATTTCAATGATGCATATCAGGGAATACCGATCGGAGGCTATACAAAGATTATCGAAAAGCTTCTTGCCGGCGTCGACAGGGCTTTGAATGTGGACTTTGAAACCTTTAAACAGGAAGCACCTGCCATGGGAATTACCTACGACAAGCTTCTCTTTACGGGTATGATCGACGAGTACTTTAACTACAGTCTCGGACATCTTGAGTACAGGACCCTTCGCTTTGAAACCGAGTATTTAAAGGACGTCGACGATTATCAGTCAAATGCGGTTGTCAACTATACCGACCGTGAGACACCGTTTACCCGCATCATCGAGCACAAGCATTTTGAGTTTAACACCTGTCACGGCACGTACATCACACACGAATATCCGGCAGAGTGGAAGATCGGCGACGAACCGTACTATCCGGTTAACAATGACAGAAATGCCAAGCTTTACGAAGAATATTTAAAACTTTCGGAAAAAGAACCGAACGTAATCTTCGGCGGACGTCTCGGAATGTACAAGTATTTCGACATGGACAAGACCATAAGAGCCGCCTTGGATTTGAGCAAGACAGTCTGAAATTTAAATAAGAAACCAATCAATCAACCAAACCCCGCTCTCAAGAATTTGAGCGGGGTTTTAAAAACCCAAGCTTCTCACACCTTAAAAGTGTCTCTTGCATTCTTGAAAAAACTATGTTAGCATGAAAACAAAAAATGCCATTTTGCACGCTGAAGGATTCAGTTCACCTTACATCAAGGAAGAGAGGAGGGGCTCGTGGCTAATTTCTCAGCTATCAATAGTATCTACAATTACTATCTTACGACTTATGCGCCGAAAACGGACTCAAAGTTCGATACTCACAAAAAGAGTGAGCTTAAGAGCGTATATAATTCCATCGTAAAAATGAATAAAGAAGCTCCTCTGTTCATCGTTGACAAGACTCAGGACACCAAGGAGTATGCAGTCGGGCTTAAAGAAAATGCGCGTGCACTTCACAATACGATTGCGTCTCTCGGAGGAATCACCGAAGCGGATGCTTTGAATAAAAAGGTTGCTTTTTCATCGGACGATTCCCTTGCTGAAGCGAACTTTATCGGAAACGACGATGCGGAAACGGCTCCGCTTGATTTAAAAGTTTTGAGCCTTGCAAAGCCTCAGGTTAATACGGGCTATCTGATTCCGTCGGATGAACTTTCACTGGATGAAGGGACATATTCTTTTGACATAGGTATAAACGGACTCAATTACGAGTTCCAGTATAACGTTACTTCAAAGGACACCAACAAGGTCCTGCAGGAAAAACTTTCAAGACTGATATCAAATTCCGGCATCGGCTTAAAGGCCGAGGTATATGAAGATGGCCGGGGTAATTCCTCATTACAGGTTTCGTCGGAAGCAACGGGAGACAAGTCACAGTCCGGAAGCCTTATATTTACCGTATCCGATGATCATACTTCAAAGACTAAAGGCTCCGTTGAGTACTTTGGCTTGAATAACGTGATCCAATCTCCGACAAATGCTTCATTTAATATAAACGGTGAAGACTTTGAGTCATTGTCAAATACCTTTACGGTTGACAAGAATTACGAGGTGACACTCAAACGTGTAAGTTCCGGAGACGAAGATTCTACGCATATCGATTTGAAAAACGATATGGATTCTTTGGTTGACAATGTCGAAGAACTCGTAGAAGGGTACAACAGCTTTATCGACACGACCGAGAGCTACAGGCTTAACCATCCGAAAGCAGACAGACTGGTAAGCGAGATGTCTTCGGTAGCCGGTATTTACGAGGACAAGCTTTCAAACGTCGGGGTCACACTTGAAAAGGACGGACATATATCCTTTGATAAAGAAAAGCTTAGGAACGTTTCACTTGACGAAGAGTCGATGGAAAGTCTAAACAGCCTTAAAAAATTTGCGGGTGCAATGTTAAAGAAAGCCGACCAGGTTTCGCTTAACCCCATGAAGTACGCGGACAAGACTATAGTCGCCTACAAGAATCCCGGACACAACTTCGCAACACCTTACGTCACAAGCGCCTACACGGGCATGATGTTCAATAGTTACTGCTGATACCACATCAAATCTTTTAAATGAGAGTTTGATGTGGTATGCTTTTTAGGTAATAGGGAATTCTTGTGGAATCCACCCTATTACATAAAGATAGGCTTTCGGGGTTATAGATGGACATAAAGAAGGGTATAGATAAAAACTACATAAAGGTTTTCTTTACAGCCTTTTTTATTTTTGCTTTAAGCACCGTTCCGAGCCTGATTTCCACCGGCGGTATCTGGATTTACTACGGTGATTTCAATGTTCAGCAGATTCCTTTTTACATGCACGTTCACAGGGCAATCCGCGAAGGAAACTTCCTTTACGACTGGGGCACGGACCTCGGCGGAAGCCTTATCGGCATGTATTCTTTTTATTTGACGGGAAGCCCTTTCTTTTTACTTACCCTACCTTTTCCGACAGCAGCAGTTCCTTATCTCATGCCGTGGCTTTCGGCTCTTAAGTATGCTGTTATGGCACTGACCGCCTATGCTTATATGAAGCGTCACACGAAGACCCTTAACGCGGCGGTTTTGGGAGCACTTCTTTACAGCTTTTCCGGCTTTCAGGGCGCAACCCTTGTCTACAATCATTTCCATGATGTAATGGCATTCTTCCCTTTATACCTACTGCTCTTTGAACGTCTCGTAGAGCGTAAAAAGCAGCTTGCCTTTACACTCTTTACGGCTTTTATGCTGATACTCAATTACTATTTCTTTGTCGGCGAAGTCGTGTTTTTGGGCATTTATTTTGTGACAATATATCTTTGCAATACCGAGATAAAGCTTAAAGAACGCCTTTATTCTTTGCTCAGGGCTTTCATAGCGGGACTTTCGGGCGTACTGATTTCGTGTGTCTACCTGATTCCCGCAATTTACTATACTCTCGGGAACGGGCGCCTTACCCAGGTGCTTGAGGGCTACGATCTCGTTGCTTACGAAGAATCGACAAATCTTCTTTCCATTATAAAGAACGTAGCAATGCTGCCCGATCTTTCGGGTTTAAATTCCATGCTCAATCAAAATTACAGCCGGGTTTCGGGCGTGGGCGCATACATTCCGCTTTTCTCAATAGCGGGCGTGGTAGCTTTCTTCCTTTATACAAAAGGGAAAAAGAACGGGTATAAGAGACTTTTGATTACCTGCATGGTCTTTGCTGCCTTCCCGGTGCTGAACGCTTTGTTCTCGGCACTTAATTCGGAGTATTACGCGCGATGGTTTTACATGCCGGTGCTGATAATGGCATTGATGACCGCGATGGTCATCGAGGAAAAGACAGAAACGGCAGGGTATTTAAAGAAGGGAGTATTTGCTGTAACCGTCATTACTTCGGTCGTAGCGGTGATGAGCGTACTTCCCGCAAAGACGGAAGAAGGCACATGGACCGTTCTCGGAGCCTTGAAGAATTATGAGCAGTTGATAGTTGAGCTTGTGTTCAGCTTTGCAATGCTTGTGATTCTGTATCTTTACACATATATTTTCATAAAGCAGTCGGAAAAGGTTACGGGAATTATCGTAACGGTGGCCTGCTTTTTGACGACGATCACGATGTTTACGACGGGAACCCTTCTCGTTGATACGGACAGAAAAGATGACTTTATCAGTCAAGCAATTGAAGGAGAGTCGCCGCTTGCCGGAAAGGCCGGATTTTACCGTTACGAGACGGATGAGGACTTCTACAACTATGCCCTTGTCTGGGGAGATGATAACTGCATTTCTTCCTTTATTTCCACCATTAACAATTCAATCCTTGATTTCTACGATGCACTTTCGGTTCCGAGAAAGGTTACGAGCCACCTTTATACTTCGAGAATAGGTATGCGTGCCCTTCTTTCTTCAAAATATTATCTCACCAATAACATGCATTCGATTGAGTTTATCGGTCACATTGAAGATATGGAGGAACTTAAGGGTTACTCACTTGAAAGTGAGCAAAACGGCTTTTCGATTTACGAAAACGAAAACTTCATCCCCATGGGCTTTACCTTTGACTATTACATGACGGAAAGCAAGTTTGAGGAAAGCGACCTTGCGGCATCCGCAAAGGACAGAATCCTGGTACGTGCACTTATAGTAAAGGAAGAAGATGCACCGAGAGTGAATTCGCTCCTTACAAAGACGACACCCGATGCGATGGCAACCACTACACTTCAGACGTTTCAGGATGAGTGCGATAGGCGCGCCGAAACGGCATGCACTTCATTTGAAACCTCGACCTACGGCTTCACTGCCGAAGCAGACCTTGATAAAGAAAATCTTGTTTTTTTCTCCGTGCCTTATGAGGAGGGCTTCACAGCTTACGTGGACGGAGAAGAGACATATATATATGAAACGGACTTTGGCTTTATGGCAGTTAAGGTCGGTAAAGGGCAGCATACAATCGAGTTTAAATACTCTTTAAGCGGCTTTGATACCGGACTTAAGCTTTCCTTTGCCGGAATACTTATGTTCTTTATCCTTACGATAAATGTTGTTTATCATAAGGAAAAAGAAGAAAATGTGATCGAAGAATGTTAAAACGAGGCAAATATTTTTCATCCCGAGGCTTGACTTGGGACTTTTAATGTGTTAGTTTATATGGGCAAAGAGATTCAGAGCTCTTTTTTTTGTGTTAAAAATTTTTTAGAACATATTATACGCGGAGGGAAGAATTATGCGTACAAAGATTACATTAGCATGCACAGAGTGCAAACAGCGCAACTACAACACTACGAAGGATAAGAAGGCTCATCCCGATCGTATGGAAACCAAGAAATACTGCAGATTCTGCAAGCGCCACACCTTACACAAAGAGACAAAGTAATCCCTATATCAGAGGAGTTTATTATGGGAGATTCCAATAAGAAAGAAAGCAATAAAAAAGAAACCAAGAAAGAAAGCAAATTCGGATTTTTCAAGACCGTAAAAGCGGAGTTTAAGAAGATCGTTTGGCCTACAAAGGAAGACGTTCTCAGACAGTCCGTTGCCGTTACGGTTATTGCAATAGTAGTCGGAATCCTTATTACCGTATTTGATTTCCTGATTCAGTACGGCGTAGACTTTATCACAAGCATTCAGTAAGCGGAGGCAATTTCATGGAAGAGGCAAAGTGGTATGTTGCTCACACTTATTCCGGATATGAGAATAAGGTAAAGGTTACCCTTGAAAAAACAATAGCAAACCGTCACCTTGAAAATGAGATTCAGGAGGTCAGAGTTCCACTTCAGGATGTTGTTGAGGTAAAAGACGGTGTCAGGAAGACATCTCAGAAGAAGATGTTTCCGGGCTATGTACTTGTTAAGATGATTATGAATGACGATACCTGGTATATCGTAAGAAATACCAGAGGTGTCACAGGCTTTGTAGGTCCCGGATCGAAGCCCGTACCGCTTACCGAGGCGGAGATGAAGCCCCTTGGTATCCGTATGGAAAATGTTACCGTCGACTTCAAGGAAGGCGATACAATCGCAGTTGTTGCAGGCGTTTGGAAAGATACGGTCGGTGTTGTTACCCGTATTGATTACAACAAGCAGACAGCAACCATTAACGTCGAGCTCTTCGGACGTGAGACTCCCGTCGAGATTTCTTTTGCGGAAGTCAGAGCAATGAATTAAAGCGTGTTCTTTATACATGCAAAAAGAAACGATATTTAGGTTTTTAACCTTTATATACACCCACTAACGTGGGAGCGCTTAAAGGCGCGTTTAACCACATATTTATTAGGAGGTGCCGAAATGGCAAAGAAAGTAGAAGGTTACATCAAGTTACAGATTGCTGCCGGCAAAGCTACACCTGCTCCCCCCGTCGGACCCGCACTTGGTCAGCACGGCGTAAACATCGTTGAGTTTACAAAGCAGTTCAATGCTAAGACAGCAGACATGGGCGATACAATCGTTCCCGTCATCATTACAGTTTATGCAGACAGAAGCTTCAGCTTCATCACAAAGACTCCTCCTGCAGCTGTACTTATTAAGAAGGCTTGCAACATTAAGTCAGGTTCGGGTGTTCCCAACAAGACAAAGGTTGCTACAATTTCCAAGGCAAAGCTTCAGGAAATCGCAGAGCTTAAAATGAAAGATCTTAACGCAGCAAGTGTTGAAGCAGCTATGAGCATGATTGCCGGAACCTGCAGAAGCATGGGCGTTACGGTAGAACAGTAAAGGGCTTAGGAGGATATAAAGATGAAACATGGTAAGAAATATGTTGAAGCAGCTAAGCTCGTTGACCGTTCAAAGTATTACGAGGCTGCAGAGGCTATTGAATTAGTAAAGAAGACAGCTACAGCAAAGTTTGATGAGACTGTAGAATTACATTTAAGAACGGGCTGCGACGGACGTCATGCAGAACAGCAGATCCGTGGTGCCGTTGTTCTCCCCAACGGAACAGGTAAGACCGTTAAGGTTTTGGTGTTCGCTAAGGGACCCAAGGTTGACGAAGCTTTGGCAGCAGGCGCCGATTACGCAGGCGGAGATGAACTCATTCCCAAGATTCAGAACGAGGGATGGCTTGATTTCGACGTTGTAGTTGCAACTCCCGACATGATGGGTGTTGTAGGACGTTTAGGTAAGGTACTCGGTCCTAAGGGACTCATGCCCAACCCTAAGGCAGGCACAGTAACAATGGATGTTACCAAGGCTGTCAACGACATCAAGGCAGGTAAGATTGAGTATCGTCTTGACAAGGCAAACATCATTCACGTTCCGCTCGGAAAGGCTTCCTTCACAGAAGAAAAGCTTATGCAGAACTACAATGCATTGATGGATGCAATTTTAAAGGCAAAGCCTTCAGCACTTAAGGGTCAGTACATTAAGTCAGCTACCATTTCCACTACAATGGGACCCGGCGTACGTATGAGCGTTGCAAAGTTCTAAATAAAAGTTGACATATGAATTTCCATATGTTAATTTATACAAGGCCGAAGACAGTAGGTGCAGGTTACTGCGTAAGTATATCGCCTACCGAGGATGAGTAAGTATTGTTTATTTATGCCCTCTGTCTTTGACAGGGGGCTTTTTGATAGTACTTCCTAATCGGCAATCAAATAAGGAGGTAAAAAGATGGCAAGTCACAATCAGGCTATTGTTGATGCAAAGGCCGCTGTTGTAGCCGAGATCTCCGAGCAGATTAAGGACGCTGATTCTATCGTAGTTGTAGATTACAGAGGACTTACAGTTGCTCAGGACACCGAGCTTCGTAAAATGTTACGTAGCGAAGGCGTAGCATACAAGGTTTACAAGAACACCTTCATCACAAGTGCAATCAAAGGCACAGACTTCGAAGGCATCGGTTCTTTCCTTGAAGGACCTACAGCAATCGCAGTCAGCAAAACTGATGCTACGGCACCTGCAAGAGTTCTTGCAAAGTTTGCTAAGACAGCAGACAAGCTCGAAATCAAGGGTGGTATCGTAGAAGGAACAGTTTACGATGCAAAGGGTATCGGCGTAATTTCCGCAATCCCTTCAAGAGACGAATTAATCTCCAAGTTGCTTGGAAGCTTACAGTCTCCTATCACAAACTTCGCTCGCTGCATGAATCAGTTGGCAGAAAAAGGCGGAGCAGGCGCAGCTTTAACAGAAGCAGCAACAGAAGCAGCAACAGAAGCATAAGCTTCAAAGAAACGAATCAATTAACACTTATTTTTAACGGAGGAATTTAAAATGGCTAAATTAACAGCTCAGGAACTCATTGATGCTATCAAAGAGTTATCAGTTTTGGAATTAAACGACTTAGTAAAAGCTTGCGAAGAAGAGTTCGGTGTATCCGCAGCAGCAGGCGTTGTAGTTGCAGCAGCAGGTCCTGCTGAAGCAGCAGAAGAGAAGACCGAGTTCGACGTTGAACTTACAGAGATCGGTGCTGAAAAGGTTAAGGTTATCAAGGTTGTACGTGAAGCTACAGGTCTTGGACTTAAGGAAGCAAAGGATCTTGTTGAAGCAGCTCCCAAGGTAGTAAAGGAAGGCGCTTCCAAGGCTGATGCTGAAGCATTAAAGAAGTCTCTTGAAGAAGCAGGCGCAAAGGTTACTCTTAAGTAATTTAAATCGCGAATCCAAACCCCACAC
This sequence comes from bacterium, assembly GCA_963649755.1. Lineage (GTDB taxonomy): Bacteria > Bacillota > Clostridia > Lachnospirales > Lachnospiraceae > UBA1258. The sequence continues at coordinate 26,658 of CAVJJQ010000005.1, forward strand.
CGATTGGTGTGGGGTTTTTACTTTTTACGAAAGGCGTTTTAGCTTGTAAATTGTGTGCCATTGTGTTAGCCTAATATTCGAATATTTTGAAAGGTAGCTTGCATATGTGGATTGCCGGCAATTGGAAAGACTATGAGGTAATTGATACCTCTGACGGAGAAAAGCTTGAGAGATGGGGAAAGTATATACTTCTTCGTCCGGATCCGCAGGTCATTTGGAATACTGAGAAAAAGGACAAGGCGTGGAAAAAGCTTAACGGTCATTACCACAGGAGTTCTAAAGGCGGCGGGGAATGGGAATTTTTTGACTTGCCCAATGAATGGATGATTTCTTATGAGAATGGGGCGAAATTTCATTTAAAGCCCTTTGCCTTCAAACATACGGGGCTTTTCCCCGAACAGGCAGTTAACTGGGATTGGTTTTCTTCTATTATAAAAGAGGAGAAAACAAAGAATCCCGACAAACCTATCAAAGTTTTGAATCTCTTTGCCTATACCGGCGGCGCCACGATTGCCGCTGCACTTGCGGGAGCCGAGGTTACACATGTCGATGCTTCAAAGGGCATGGTATCCTGGGCCAAAGAAAATGCCGTTTCGTCGGGACTTGAGGACGCGAAGATTCGTTGGCTTGTTGATGATTGCGGAAAGTTTGTGGAACGCGAAATCAGACGAGGCAACAAATACGATGCGATCATCATGGATCCTCCTTCATACGGAAGAGGTCCCAAGGGTGAGATCTGGAAGATTGAGGAAAGCATCTTTCCTTTTATTGAGTTGTGCGAAAAGGTATTGTCGGACGATCCTTTGTTCTTTTTGATTAACAGCTACACGACGGGTCTTCAGCCGGCCGTTCTTTCCTATATGATTAATATGACGGTTAACAAAAAACATCCCGGCGTCGTAAAGGCCGACGAGATAGGACTTCCCGTATCCTCAAACGGACTCGTGCTTCCGTGCGGGGCTAGCGGAAGATGGATGAAAAAATAAATTTTTGAAAATAAATTTTTTTAAATTAATGCTTGCATTATTTGAAAACATGGTGTATATTCTTATTTGCTGTGACATGATAGCTATGAAGCGTGAGGTTGCCGCATATCGGAAATCAATAACCGGATGCGGGTTTTCCGTGGAGCGAAGGTCATGTAAACTGACGACAAGTCACTGTACAGAGCAACAGTCTACACCATGTAGAAACGACGTGCAGTCAAGCAATCATTATGAAGATGAACGAAATTTGTTCATCTAAATTTTTGAGAAACATGGACACGCACGGGAGAGTGTACAGTCGCCGCTTGTCGTACTTCGATTCAAAGTACGAATAAGGAGGAGACTTTTTTTATGGCAAGTCAAGTAATGAGAATCACACTCAAGGCATATGATCATCAGTTGGTTGATGCATCTGCCAAGAAAATCATTGAGACCGTTAAGAAGAACGGCTCACAGGTAAGTGGTCCTGTTCCGCTTCCTACTAAAAAGGAAGTTGTTACGATTCTTCGTGCTGTTCACAAGTACAAGGATTCCAGAGAACAGTTCGAACAGAGGACACACAAGAGACTTATCGATATCATTACGCCTACACAAAAAACAGTCGAGGCACTTCAGAGATTGGAAATGCCCGCTGGTGTCAGCATCGATATCAAGATGAAATAATTCATCACAAACAAAAATCACCTCTACTAGAATGAATGGAAATCCATTCCGCTGTAGAAACAAGGAGGAAAAATGAAGAAAGCAATTTTAGCAACAAAAGTCGGAATGACTCAAATCTTCAACGAAGACGGATCACTCGTACCCGTTACAGTACTTCAGGCAGGCCCCTGTGTAGTTACACAGATCAAGACAGTTGACAACGACGGTTATGAAGCCGTTCAGGTAGGCTTTGCTGAAAAGAAGGAAAGAATCACCAACAAGGATGCAAACGGCAAGAAGGAATACGTTCACGTTCATGGCGCAAACAAGGCTATGAAGGGACACTTCGACAAGGCCGGCACAACCGCAAAGAAGTACGTTAGAGAGTTTAAGCTTGAGAACGTCAGTGATTATACACTCGGCGCCGAGATCAAGGCTGATATCTTTGCTGCAGGAGATAAGGTTGATGCTACTGCAATTTCAAAGGGTAAAGGCTTCCAGGGCGCTATCAAGAGATTAGGCCAGCACAGAGGACCCATGAAGCACGGTTCAAAGTTCCATCGTCATCAGGGTTCAAACGGTGCATGTTCTTCACCCAGCCGTGTATTTAAAGGCAAGGGAATGCCCGGTCACATGGGCCATGTAAAGGTTACCGTACAGAACCTTGAGATAGTAAGAGTTGATGCAGAAAACAACCTTTTACTTGTTAAGGGTGCAGTACCCGGACCCAAGAAGGCCTTAGTTACCATTAAAGAAACCGTTAAGGCTAACGCTTAATTAAGATCGGAAGGAGGACCATCAAAATGGCAAAAGTAGCTGTTTATAATATGGAAGGCAAAGAAGTTGAAAAGATCGACTTAAGCGATGCAGTATTCGGTGTAGAAATTAACGAACATCTTGTACACATGGCTGTCGTTTCACAGCTTGCAAATAATCGTCAGGGAACACAGAAGGCTAAGACACGTTCTGAGGTTTCAGGCGGCGGAAGAAAGCCCTGGAGACAGAAAGGAACCGGACATGCTCGTCAGGGTTCAACAAGAGCTCCTCAGTGGACAGGAGGCGGCGTAGTATTCGCTCCCACACCCAGAGATTACACCATCAAGTTAAACAAGAAAGAAAAGAGAGCAGCTTTAAAGTCAGCTCTTACAAGCAGATTACAGGAGAACAAGCTTATTGTTGTTGACAAGCTTGCACTCGATGAAATCAAGACAAAGAACTTTGCAAACGTAATGAACAACTTACACGTAGAAAAGGGCCTTGTTGTTTTGGCTGACAATGATACAAACGTTGTTCTTTCTGCAAGAAATATGGCAAGCGTTGATACAACACTTGTAAATCAGATTAATGTATACGACATCATGAACGGCGGCACAATCGTTCTTACAAAGGACGCTGCCAAGAAGATTGAGGAGGTGTACGCATAATGGCATCAATTCAGTACTATGACGTAATTTTCAAGCCTGTACTTACCGAGAAAGCAATGTCCGGTATGGGCGAAAAGAAATACACCTTCCTGGTACACACTGAGGCAAACAAGTCTCAGATCAAGGAAGCTGTTGAAAAGATGTTTGCCGGCGCAAAGGTCAAGAAGGTTAACACCGTAAACTATGACGGAAAGTCAAAGAGACGCGGAGCTACCGTAGGTAAGACCGCCGCAACAAAGAAGGCAGTAGTTTGGTTAACGGACGACAGCAAGGAAATTGAAATCTTTGCAGGCTTATAAGCCTTCTTACTTATACGCACATGAAGCGTGATATTAAATCAAAAAGGAGACATAAAAATGGGTATCAAGACATATAATCCCTACACACCCTCCAGAAGAAATATGACCGGATCGGATTTCTCGGAAATTACAAAGTCAACTCCCGAGAAGAGCCTTGTGGTTTCAATCCCCAAGACAGCCGGACGTAACAATCAGGGTAAAATTACCGTCAGACACATCGGCGGCGGCAACAAGAAGAAATACAGAATTATCGATTTTAAGAGAAACAAAGACGGTGTACCCGCTACTGTAATCGGAATCGAATACGATCCCAACAGAACTGCAAATATTGCACTTCTTGCATATGCAGACGGCGAGAAAGCATACATCATCGCTCCCGAAGGACTTACAGACGGCATGAAGGTCATGAACGGACCCGAAGCTGAAATCAGAGTAGGCAACTGCCTTCCTCTTTCTGAGATTCCTATCGGTACTCAGGTTCACAACATCGAGCTTTATCCCGGTAAGGGCGGACAGCTTGTTCGTTCAGCCGGTAACTCCGCACAGGTTCTTGCTAAAGAAGGAAAGTACGCAACACTTCGTCTTCCTTCAGGCGAAATGAGAATGGTTCCCATCGTATGCCGCGCAACAATCGGTATCGTAGGAAACGTTGATCACAACCTCGTAAACCTCGGTAAGGCAGGCCGTAAGCGTCACATGGGCATCAGACCTACAGTCCGCGGTTCAGTCATGAACCCCAACGATCACCCTCACGGCGGTGGTGAAGGTAAGGCCGGTATCGGTAGACCCGGACCGTGTACTCCTTGGGGCAAGCCCGCTCTTGGTCTTAAGACTCGTAAGGCTAAGAAGGCTTCTAACAAGCTCATCGTAAGAAGACGTAACGGTAAGGCTATCAAATAATCAGGAGGAATGATCAATGGCTAGATCTATTAAAAAAGGACCTTTCGCAGATGCAAGCCTTCTCAAGAAGGTTGATGCAATGAATGCATCCGGACAGAAGCAGGTTATCAAGACTTGGTCACGTCGTTCAACAATTTTCCCTTCATTTGTGGGACACACAATTGCTGTTCATGACGGACGTAAGCATGTTCCGGTATATATCACCGAAGACATGGTTGGACATAAACTTGGCGAATTCGTAGCTACCAGAACCTTCAGGGGTCACGGTAAGGACGAAAAGAAGTCAAAGGTAAAGTAAGAGGCAATTTGAAAGGAGGACAAATCTATGGCAAAAGGACATAGATCTCAAATCAAGAGAGAAAGAAACGCACAGAAAGACACAAGACCTTCAGCAAAATTGTCTTACGCAAGAATCTCAGTTCAGAAGGCTTGTTTCGTTTTAGACGCCATCAGAGGAAAAGATGCAAAGACAGCTCTTGCTATTCTTACATACAATCCCAGATATGGTTCGGAAATCATCAAGAAGCTTTTGGAATCAGCAATCGCAAATGCTGAGAACAACAACGGCATGAATGCTGACAATCTTTATGTAGCAGAATGCTTCGCAAACAAGGGACCTACAATGAAGAGAGTACACCCCCGTGCACAGGGCCGCGCTTACAGAATTGAAAAGCGCATGAGCCACATCACTGTAGTTCTGGATGAAAGATAGGAGGAGCAAAAATGGGACAGAAAGTTAATCCTCATGGACTTAGAGTCGGCGTAATCAAGGATTGGGATTCCAGATGGTATGCTGAGTCAGATTTCGCCGATAACTTGGTTGAAGATTACAACATCAGAAAGTACCTTAAGAAGAAGTTATACGGCGCAGGAATCTCAAAGATTGAAATCGAGAGAGCTTCCGATCGCGTTAAGGTTATCGTGTTCACCGCAAAGCCCGGTTTAATCATCGGTAAGGGCGGTCAGGAAATCGAAGTTACAAAGAACGAAGTTACAAAGCTTACAAACGGCAAGAAGGTTTTAATCGACATCAAGGAAATCAAGCGTCCCGACAAGGATGCACAGCTTGTTGCAGAGAACATCGCTCAGCAGCTTGAAAACCGTGTTTCCTTCAGACGTGCAATTAAGTCTGCAATGTCAAGAACCATGAAGGCCGGTGCCCTTGGTATCAAGGCTAGCGTTGCAGGACGTGTAGGCGGTGCGGATATCGCTCGTACAGAGTCTTACAACGAAGGCACCATTCCGCTTCAGACATTAAGAGCTGACATTGATTACGGCTTCGCTGAAGCAGATACGACCTACGGAAAGCTTGGAATTAAGGTTTGGATCTACAAGGGTGAGGTTCTTCCTACAAAGTCTAATAAGGAAGGGAGCGAGAAATAATTATGTTAATGCCTAAGAGAGTTAAGCATCGTAAGCAGTTCCGCGGTACCATGGCAGGAAAAGCGATGCGTGGAAATACCATTTCAAATGGTGAATTCGGACTCGTTGCAACTGAGCCTTGCTGGATCAAGTCAAATCAGATCGAAGCAGCCCGTGTTGCTATGACAAGATACGTAAAGCGTGGCGGTCAGGTTTGGATTAAGATTTTCCCTGACAAGCCTATTACAGCAAAGCCGGCAGAAACCCGTATGGGTTCCGGTAAAGGAACGGTAGAGTACTGGGTATCAGTAGTTAAGCCCGGACGTGTAATGTTTGAAATCGCAGGTGTTCCCGAAGAAACCGCAAAAGAAGCATTACGTCTGGCATCTCACAAGCTTCCTTGCAAATGCAAGATCGTTTCTAAAGCAGACTTGGAAGGCGGTGCATCTAATGAAAACTAATAAGTATGTTGAAAGCTTAAACTCAAAGACAACTGCAGAATTAGCTAAGGAATTGACTGATGCTAAAAAGGAACTCTTCAATTTAAGATTCCAGAATGCCACTAACCAGTTAGATAATACTGCAAGAATTACTGAAGTAAGAAAGAACATTGCAAGAATTCAGACCGTTATGACTGCAAAGTCAAAGGCTGAAGCATAGTTTGACACTGGAATGGAAGGAGACTTAAGTCGTGGAAGAAAGAAACTTAAGAAAAACACGTACCGGTAAGGTTGTCAGCGACAAGATGGACAAGACAATCACGGTTGCAGTTGTAGATAACGTAAAGCATCCTCTTTACGGCAAGATCGTAAAAAGAACCTACAAGTTAAAGGCTCATGACGAGAACAATGACTGTCATGTAGGCGATACGGTTAAAGTAATGGAAACAAGACCTCTGTCAAAGGATAAGAGATGGAGACTTGTTGAGATCGTAGAAAGAGCAAAATAAGCATTGGAAGGAGATTTATTATGGTTCAGCAGGAGACCAGATTGAAGGTTGCTGATAACACCGGTGCTAAGGAGTTGCTTTGCATCCGTGTTATGGGCGGATCTACAAGAAGATATGCTAACATCGGCGATGTAATCGTTGCCAGTGTTAAAGATGCTACACCCGGCGGAATGGTTAAGAAGGGTGATGTAGTAAAGGCTGTTGTTGTTCGTACAGTTAAGGGCGCTCGTCGTAAGGACGGTTCCTATATCAAGTTTGACGAGAATGCTGCAGTAATAATCAAAGATGACAAGGAACCTAAGGGAACCCGTATCTTTGGGCCTGTAGCGCGTGAGCTTCGTGAGAAACAGTTTTCAAAGATTGTTTCTTTAGCTCCCGAAGTACTCTAGGAGGTAGCTAAATGGCAACAATGAAGATCAAAAAGGGCGATAACGTTAAGGTTATTGCCGGCAAGGACAACGGTAAAGAAGGTAAAGTCCTTGCTGTAGACATAAAGAACGCTAAGGTTACTGTTGAAGGCGTTAATATGGTTACAAAGCATATGAAGCCCTCCCAGGCTAATCCCAATGGTGGAATCGTTCAGAAGGAAGCACCGATTGATATTTCAAACGTAATGCTTGTCTTCAAGGGCAAGGCTACCCGCGTCGGCTTCAAGATGGATGGCGATAAGAAAGTTCGTGTTGCAAAGGCAACCGGCGATGTTATTGATTAATAAGGAGGCCGTTAAACGTGAGTAGATATAAAGAGTTATATACAAACGAAATTGTCAAGGCAATGACTGACAAGTTCGGATACAAGAACGTAATGGAAGTTCCGAAGCTTGACAAGATTGTAGTCAACATGGGTGTTGGCGAAGCTAAGGAAAATGCCAAGGTTTTAGAGTCTGCTGTCGGCGATATGGAAAAGATTACCGGTCAGAAGGCAGTTATCACCAAGGCTAAGAAGTCAGTTGCTAACTTCAAGATTCGTGAAGGCCAGGCAATCGGCTGCAAGGTTACTCTTAGAGGCGAGAAGATGTATGAGTTCCTCGATCGTCTTGTAAACCTTGCTCTTCCCCGAGTTCGTGACTTCAGAGGCGTAAATGCAAACGGATTTGATGGCAGAGGAAACTATGCTTTAGGTATTAAGGAGCAGATCATTTTCCCTGAAATCGAATACGATAAGATCGATAAGGTTCGTGGTATGGACATTATCTTCGTAACTACAGCAAAGACAGATGAAGAGGCACGTGAATTACTCAGATTATTCAACATGCCGTTCGCGAAATAAGAGGAGGCAAAGACATGGCTAAAACAGCAATGAAGCTTAAACAGCAGAAGAAGCCTAAGTTCTCTACAAGAGCTTATACCCGCTGCAAGATTTGTGGACGTCCCCATGCAGTTTTAAGAAAGTATGGAATTTGCAGAGTTTGCTTCCGTGAACTCGCTTACAAGGGAGAAATCCCGGGCGTTAAGAAGGCCAGCTGGTAAATTTTAAAGGAGGACAACACAATGGCACTTACAACAAATGATCCCATTGCAGATATGCTTACGAGAATTCGTAATGCAAACACTGCAAAGCATGATACAGTAGATGTTCCTTCATCAAAAATGAAATTAAGCATAGCTTCTATTCTTTTGGACGAAGGCTACATCAAGAAATACGATATTATCGAAGAGGGCAATGCCAAGACTATCCGCATCACCTTAAAGTACGGTGCAGATAAGAACGACAAGATCATCAGCGGTATTCAGAGAATATCCAAGCCCGGTCTTCGTGTATATGCCGGCAAGGAAGATCTTCCTAAGGTTTTAGGTGGACTTGGTATCGCTATCATTTCCACAAACCAGGGCGTCATAACCGACAAGAAGGCTCGTGAGCTTAAAGTCGGCGGCGAAGTTCTTGCTTTTGTTTGGTAGTAATTAATTAACCTAAATCTAATAGGAGGTACGGGCATGTCACGTATAGGTAAAATGCCAATCGCAATTCCCGCAGGTGTTACCGTGGAAGTTGCAGAAAATAACAAAGTGACCGTTAAAGGTCCCAAGGGAACTCTTGAAAGAGTATTACCCAAGGAAATGGAAATCAAGGTAGAGGGTGCTGAAGTAGTAGTATCCCGCCCCAATGATTTAAAGAAGATGAAATCCCTTCACGGATTAACAAGAACACTTATCCACAACATGGTAGTAGGTGTTACCGAAGGCTTTGAGAAGAAACTTGAAATCAACGGTGTTGGTTACAAGGCAGCCAAGGCAGGCAAGAAGCTTACCTTATCCTTAGGCTATTCTCATCCGGTTGAAATGGAAGATCCCGAAGGTATTGAGACCGTAGTTGACGGTAACAACATTACCGTTAAGGGTATCGATAAAGAAAAAGTTGGCCAGTTTGCAGCTGAAATCAGAGACAAGAGAAGACCTGAACCTTATAAGGGCAAGGGTATCAAGTATGCCGATGAAGTTATCAGACGTAAAGTTGGTAAGACCGGTAAGAAATAATAGATAAGGAGAGTGTAAAAATGGTTTCAAAAGATTCAAGACAGGAAAATCGTGTTAAAAAGCACATGAAAATCCGCAACCGTTTTGCAGGAACCGCTGAAAGACCTCGTCTTTGCGTATTCCGCAGCAACAGCCATATGTATGCTCAAATTATCGATGATACAGTTGGCAAGACTTTGGTAGCCGCATCCACAGTTGAAAAGGATGTTAAGGCAGACTTAAAGAAGACCAACGACGTCGAAGCAGCAGCATACTTAGGAACTGTTATTGCAAAACGTGCACTTGAAAAGGGTATTAAGACGGTTGTCTTTGACAGAGGCGGCTTTATATACCAGGGTAAAATCGCAGCATTAGCCGACGCAGCAAGAGAAGCTGGGTTGGAATTCTAGGAAGGAGAACGCATCACATGAAACGTACTATGATAGATACAACTAACATGGAGTTCAGCGATAAAGTAGTTGCTATTAAGCGTGTTACGAAAACTGTTAAGGGCGGACGTAATATGCGTTTCACTGCTCTTGTAGTTGTCGGTGACGGTAATGGTCACGTAGGCGCCGGCCTTGGAAAAGCTGTTGAAATTCCCGAAGCTATCCGTAAGGGTAAGGAAGACGCAATGAAGAATCTCGTCAGTGTTGCACTTGATGAGAACAAGTCAATATCTCATGATTATTTAGGAAAGTTCGGTTCAGCTTCCGTATTACTTAAGAAGTCTCCCGAAGGTACCGGTGTTATCGCCGGCGGTCCCGCTCGTTCCGTTTGCGAACTTGCAGGTATTAAGAATATCCGTACCAAGTCTTTGGGCTCAAACAACAAGCAGAATGTTGTTCTTGCTACAATCGAAGGTCTTAAAGCATTAAAGACTCCCGAACAGGTCGCTGCAAACCGTGGCAAGTCCGTTGACGAGATTATGGCATAAGGAGGACTTGAATCATGGCAACAAAGAAAGTTAAAAAGCTTAAGGTTACTTTAGTTAAATCTACTATCGGAGCTATTCCCAAGCATAAGGCTACAGTTGAAGCATTAGGTCTTCACAAGACCAACAATTCTGTTGAGCTTCCCGACAACGATGCTGTAAGAGGAATGATTTGGCAGGTTAGACACTTAGTTAAAGTAGAAGAAGTTTAATAAGGAGGTGTCACATGGAATTATCTAATTTACAGCCCGCAGAAGGCTCTAAGCATAGCGATAATTTTAGAAGAGGTCGTGGACACGGTTCAGGAAACGGAAAGACCGCAGGTAAGGGTCACAAGGGTCAGAAGGCTCGTTCCGGCGCACCCAGAATCGGTTTCGAAGGTGGTCAGATGCCTTTGTACAGACGTCTTCCTAAGAGAGGCTTTACAAATGCCAGAGCTCATAAGGATATAGTAGCAATTAATGTCAGTGCATTAGAAGTGTTTGATAACGGCGCTACGGTTGACGTAGATGCTCTTATCGCACAGGGAATTATCAATGACCCTGCAGACGGAGTTAAGGTTCTTGGCAACGGTGAACTTACCAAAAAACTCAATGTTAAGGTAAACGCTTACAGCGCATCTGCTAAAGAGATGATTGAGAAGCTTGGTGGAACTGCAGAGGTGATCTAATGCTCAAGACTCTTAGAGACGCTCTGAAGATTAAAGAAATTCGTACTAAACTTTTATTTACGTTATTAATGATCGTTATCATCCGAATCGGCTGTCAGTTGCCGGTTCCGGGTGTTAACAGAGAGTATTTCTCTGAATGGTTTGCACAGCAGACCAGCACGGATGCATTCAATTTCCTCGATGCTTTTACAGGTGGATCGTTCCTTAACATGTCCTTACTTGCTTTGAACATCACACCCTACATCACATCTTCGATTATCATGCAGCTTCTTACGATTGCCATTCCGGCACTTGAAGAGATGCAAAAAGAAGGTGGTGAAGGCAGAAAGAAAATTGCTTCCATTACCCGTTATGTGACTGTTGCGCTTGCCTTAATCGAGTCTCTTGCAATGACCATTTCCTTTGGCCGCAGCGGACTTTTGGAAGAATACAACGCACTTAATGTAATCACGGCAATTGCGGCTCTTACGGCCGGAAGTGCTTTCGTAATGTGGATCGGTGAGAGAATTACCGAGAAGGGAATCGGAAACGGTATTTCCATTATCCTTCTTATCAACATCATTGCCAGAATACCTCAGGATATGACAAGCCTGTTTGCTCAGTTTGTAGAGGGCAAGCGTATTGCTTCTCAGGTACTTGCGGTTGTAATTATTTTGGCAATCTTAGTCGTAATGGTTATGCTTGTAGTACTTCTTAACTCGGGCACCAGAAAGATTCCTGTTCAGTATGCACGTCGTTCTCAGGGCTCCAAGATGGGAGGAGGAACGTCCTCAAACATTCCTATCAGAGTTAATACCGCAGGTGTTATTCCCATCATCTTTGCTTCGTCTTTGATGCAGACTCCGGGAATTATTTCATCCTTGGTAGGATACAGCGGAACAGGCGTATGGAGTGAAATCCTTAAGGGCTTAAGCTCCAGCTACTGGGTAAATAAAAATTATCCGATTTATTCAATCGGCTTACTTGTTTATTGTGTACTTGTAGTTTTGTTCGCTTACTTCTATACTTCGATTACCTTCAATCCTTTGGAACTTGCGGATAATCTTAAGAAGTCAAACGGCTTTATCCCCGGTATAAGACCCGGAAAGCCCACAAGCGACTACATCACAAACATCTTAAATGCCATCATCTTTATCGGCGCAATCGGACTTATGATCATCGGTATTTTACCTTACATCTTCTACGGTCTGTTCAATGCATCGGTAACCTTCCTTGGCACGAGCCTCATCATTATCGTAAGCGTTATCATTGAAACGCTCAGACAGGTTGAGAGCATGATGCTTGTCAGAAACTATAAAGGCTTTTTAAATCAGTAAAATGCAGAATGTGTTCGGAGTGAGAATTTTCTCACTCCGACCTTGTGCGTTTATGAAAATGAAAATTTTGCAGCGAGCTGCTATATATAAAGAAAACGGAGATTTTACTATGAAGATTATTATGTTGGGTGCTCCCGGAGCGGGAAAAGGAACACAGGCTGAGATGATTTGCGCTAAGTACGGCCTTCCTCACATTTCAACGGGAGACATTTTCAGAGCCAATATCAAGAACGGGACGGAACTTGGTAAACAGGCAAAGGAATATATGGACAAGGGACAGTTGGTTCCCGATGAACTGACCGTTAAGATCCTTCTTGACAGGGTCGCAAAGGACGATTGCAAGAACGGTTACGTACTTGACGGTTTCCCTCGTACAATTCCTCAGGCAGAGGTTTTGGAGAAGGCATTAAACGAGATGAATGACAAGGTTGATTATGCAATCAATGTAGATGTTCCCGATGAGAATATCATCAACCGTATGTCGGGACGCAGAGCCTGCGTTGCCTGCGGAGCTACCTATCATATAGTATATGCTCCCACAAAGGTTGAAGGCATTTGCGACAAGTGCGGCGAAAAGCTTATCTTAAGAGACGATGACAAGCCCGAAACCGTAAAGAATCGTTTGGATGTATATCACAAGCAGACACAGCCACTTATTGATTTTTATAACAAGAAGGGCGTTTTGAAAGAAGTCGATGGAACGGTTGCCATGAACGATGTATTTGCGGCAATAGTTAACATCTTAGGCTAAAAGGGAGCGCACATGTCGGTAACTATTAAATCTCCCAGAGAGATAGAGTTAATGAGAGAGTCCAACAGGTTGCTTGGTGAGGTTCACGCAGAGCTTGCCAAGATTATAAGACCCGGAATCTCCACAAAAGATATTGATATAGAAGGCGAACGTTTGATCAGGAGCTACGGCTGCATTCCGAACTTCCTTAACTATCAGGGCTATCCCGCTTCGATTTGCGTATCGGTCAACGATGAAGTCGTACACGGTATTCCCAATAAGAAGAAACATTTAAAGGAAGGCGATATCGTAAGCCTTGACTGCGGACTTATCTATAAAGGCTATCATTCCGATGCCGCAAGGACATATGCCGTCGGAACTGTATCACCCGAGGTTCAAAAGCTTATGGATGTTACCAAGCAGGCGTTCTTTGAGGGTATCAAGTATGCAAAGGCCGGAAATCATGTAGCTGATATCTCAAATGCTATTGATGACTATGTAAGTCAGTTTGGTTACGGAATCGTAAGAGACCTTGTCGGACACGGTGTAGGAACCCATCTTCACGAAGAGCCCGAAGTTCCGAACTTCCGTCAGAAGAGGCGAGGCATAAAACTTGAGCCCGGAATGACCATTGCCGTAGAGCCTATGATCAACCTGGGAACCTGGGAAGTAGAATGGCTTGACGATGATTGGACGGTTGTCACAAAGGACGGAAAGCCGTCGGCCCATTACGAAAACACGATTCTTATTACCGAGGGTGAACCCGAGATTCTTTCTTTGGAACCCCAGTACCGATAAATTTGGAGGAAACGAATGTCTAAGCAGGATGTAATAGAAATAGAAGGAACCGTAGTTGAAAAGCTTCCCAACACCATGTTTCAGGTAGAGCTTGAAAACGGACACAAGGTGCTTGCCCATATAAGCGGAAAGCTTCGTCAGAATTTTATCCGTATCCTTCCGGGAGACAAGGTTACACTTGAGCTTTCACCCTATGATCTTTCCAAGGGCAGAATCATTTGGAGAGATAAATAAAGTAAAATGATTTGCTTGCAATCGGGAAACCGTTGTGATACAATGATACTCGGTCTTTTTTGGGCGGGTTTCTTTCTCACCTAAAAAACCGACTCGGAAGAACTGAAAGGAGGACGTTATGAAAGTAAGATCTTCTGTTAAACCAATTTGCGAGAAATGCAAAGTAATCAAGCGTAAGGGAAAGATCAGAATTATCTGTGACAACCCCAAGCACAAGCAGAGACAGGGTTGATCCTATTTGGATCTTAAGTATATACGTAGTAGAGCCTACGAGATACTTTTGAAACCGCGAGAATTCATTAATTACGGAGAATTCGATCCTTGTCGGAAAAATCGGGAGCCGTCCCGGTCGGGTGCATATGCACCTCATTCAATTAGTTGAGCGCTTTAAGCGCGTATTATGCGTAAACACGCAAAGATTTGGAGGAATTTAAAATGGCTCGTATCGCAGGTGTTGACTTACCTAGAGAAAAACGTGTCGAAATCGGTTTGACCTACATCTATGGAATCGGTGTAGCAACGTCAAACAAGATTTTAAAGGATGCCGGTGTTGATCCCAACACTCGTGTAAGGGATTTAACCGACGGCGAAGTTAAGAAAATCAGCGAATCAATGGAGAAGCTTAACATTGTAGTAGAAGGTGACCTTCGCAGAGAAGTTGCTTTCAATATTAAGACTCTTCAGGAAATCGGATGCTACAGAGGTATCCGTCATCGTAAAGGTCTTCCCGTTCGCGGACAGAAGACTAAGACAAACGCTCGTACCAGAAAAGGTCCCAAGCGTACAGTTGCTAACAAGAAGAAGTAATTATTAAGGAGAAAGTAGGTTAGTTTAAAATGGCAAAAGTTGCGACAAAGAAAGTAACAAAGAAACGTGTCAGAAAAAACGTTGAACGCGGACAGGCACATATTCAGGCATCCTTCAACAATACAATCGTTACCTTGACAGATGCCGAAGGAAATGCTTTATCATGGGCAAGTGCCGGTGGTCTTGGATTCAGAGGTTCAAAGAAATCTACTCCCTATGCTGCACAGATGGCCGCAGAGACAGCTACAAAGGCTGCTCTTGTACACGGCTTAAAGTATGTTGACGTATTCGTAAAGGGTCCCGGCTCAGGCCGTGAGGCTGCAATTCGTGCACTTGCTGCTGCAGGTTTGGAAGTTGTTTCTATTAAGGATGTAACTCCTGTACCTCACAACGGATGCAGACCTCCCAAGAGACGTCGCGTATAGTTTTATGTGAATTGGGCTTTAGCCCGAAAGAGTTGGATGAAGACAGCAAAATGCTGCTGTAAACAATATTGAAAGGATTATTAAAATGGCAATTAACAGAACTCCTGTATTAAAGAGATGCAGACATTTGGATTTAGACCCTGTATTTTTGGGTTATGACAAGAAGTCAAACAGGACAAATACTCGCGCAGGCAAGAAGATGTCCGAGTATGGTCTTCAGCTTCGTGAAAAGCAGAAAGCAAAATTCATCTACGGTATGCTTGAGAAGCCTTTCCGTAACTATTATGAGAAGGCAGACCGCATGAAGGGTCAGACCGGTGAAAACCTTATGGTTATGCTTGAGTCAAGACTTGACAACGTAGTATTCCGTATGGGATTTGCTCGTACACGTAAGGAAGCAAGACAGGTTGTCGATCACAAGCACATTCTTGTTAACGGACGTGTTATCAACATTCCTTCATACCTTATCAAGGCCGGAGATGTTATTTCTTTAAGCGATAAGGCAAAGGAATTACAGCGTTATAAGAACATCCTTGAGGTTACAGGCGGAAGACTTGTTCCCGAATGGATTGAAGTAGATCAGGATGCTTTCAAGGGAACAGTTAAGAATCTTCCTACAAGAGAGATGATAGACGTACCTGTAAACGAAATGCTTATTGTCGAGTTATACTCCAAATAATGTAATTTCATCTAAGACCAAAGGAGGGTATTTACTGTGTTTGAATTTGAAAGACCGAATGTTGAAGTCGTTGAAGTGTCCGAAGATAAGAAGTATGGTAAGTTCGTATGCGAGCCGCTTGAAAGAGGCTTTGGTATTACCCTCGGCAATTCTTTAAGAAGAATTATGCTTTCTTCTTTACCCGGTGTTGCAGTAAGCCAGATTAAGATTGACGGCGTACAGCATGAATTTTCATCAATTCCCGGCGTCAAAGAGGATGTAACCGAGATTATCTTAAATATAAAGAAGCTTGCAATCAAGAACAACAGTGATTCATTTGAGCCCAAGACAGCTTATATTGATTTCACCGGTGAAGGCGTTATCAAGGCTTCCGACATTAAGACTGATTCTGACATTGAGATCATTAACCCCGATCTTGTTATCGCAAATCTTTGCGGCGGTAAGAACGCTACATTCTATATGGAGCTTACCATTACCAAGGGCAGAGGTTATGTAAGCGCTGACAAGAACAAGAAGGATGACCTTCCGATCGGAGTAATAGCTATTGACTCCATCTACACTCCTGTAGAGAGAGTTAACATGTCTGTTGCAAATACCCGTGTTGGACAGGTTACAGACTTCGATAAGCTTACTCTTGAAGTTTATACAAACGGAACTTTGGATCCCGAAGAGTCCGTAAGTATGGCTGCAAAGGTTTTAAACGAGCATCTTAATCTCTTCGTGGATTTGTCATCTGCAGGTCAGGGACTTACAGTAATCGATCCCGTTGTTGTAAATACCGGAAAGCCTTCGCTTACGGGCGAGATGAGCATTGATGAACTTGAACTTTCGGTTCGTTCCTTCAATTGCTTAAAGAGAGCAGGTATCAACACAATCGGCGAGCTTACAGGCAAGTCATATGACGAGATGCTCAAGATCAGGAACCTTGGCAAGAAATCTCTTGACGAGGTAGTAGCTAAGCTTGAAACCCTCGACTTACACTTTAAGTCATCAGAGGAACTTTAATACTGTGGCGTCAGGGTTTGCCCTGACCGCTTAAATCAGCAACGTTGTGCGGTAAGACCGTAAGAGCACGCACGAAAGGAATAAAATGGCAAAGTACAGAAAGTTAAGCAGAACATCTGCACAGAGAAAGGCACTCTTAAGAGGCCAGGTTACTTCATTAATCGCAAACGGCAAGATCATCACCACCGAAGCTAAGGCCAAGGAAGTTAAGAAGATCGCTGAGGGACTTATTGCACTTGCAGTAAAGGAAAAGGACAACTTCGAGACCGTTAAGGTTACTGCAAAGGTAGCAAAGAAGGACAAGGACGGAAAGCGAGTTAAGGAAGTTGTAGACGGCAAGAAAGTTACCGTTTATGAATCAATCGAAAAAGAAATCAAGAAGGATAAGCCTTCCAAGCTTCACGCACGTCGTCAGATGCTTAAGGTTCTTTATACAGATGAGACCAATAAGCTTTTTGACGAAATCGCACCCAAGTACGAGAACCGCAACGGTGGTTATACCCGTATCGTAAAGATCGGACAGCGTAAGGGCGATGCTGCAATGGAAGTATTGCTTGAGTTAGTTTAAGATTTTGATTTTGCCCACGCTAAACGGCGTGGGCTTTTTTGACTATATAGAAAATTGCTTCGCGAGGGAGAGCCAAGGGGAGAGCCAAGGGGCTGCACCTAATACTTGCCTCTCCCTTTG
>CAVJJQ010000006.1:0-43885 GCA_963649755.1 bacterium
AAGTCCCTCTCAGTCACCTACGGTGACAGCTCTCCCAGAGGGAGAGCCAAGGGGGGAGAGCCAAGAGGCTGCACCTAATACTTGCCTCTCCCTTTGGGAGAGGTGGCCGAGCGAAGCGAGGACGGAGAGGGCGCGCCAGACGTCGAGCGTTCCGCAAGCGAAACTCTTTTTTATTCTTTGAAATTATCCGTGAGAGAAGATTCTCACAGCAGTGAATTGTTAGAAAAACTCATCTGATACATGACGGACATAAATCCTTCAAAAAGCACTCCCCGCACTTTGGTGTCGGGGCTTTGCAAATGGACCTTCCAAGTGCTATAAACCAGTGATTTATGTATACCCAATAAGGCTTGTCAACTACCTCCATCAGTTTAAATTCCGCCTTTACCGGATCTTTTTCTTTAATCAGTCCAAGTTTGTTTGAAATACGCAGCACATGCGTGTCCACCACGACAGAATCAATATGAAATATGTTCCCTCTGATGACGTTCGCTGTCTTTCTTCCCACTCCGGGAAGACTTGTCAGGAAATCGATGTCTGAAGGAAGCTCTCCATCATACTTTGAAAGAAGTTTCTTTGAACACCCGATTATATTTGCCGCCTTATTCTTATAAAATCCGCAGGAATGAATGTCTTTTTCAAGCTCTGCCTGCGAGGCTTTCGAAAATGCTTCAAGGGACGGATACTTTTGAAAGAGATCTTTTGTGACCTCATTAACTCTTTTATCGGTGCACTGAGCGCTTAAGATTGTCGCAATCAAAAGCTGCCACCCGTCATCATGATTGAGATAGCAGGTCAAATCTTTTCCGTATTCTTTTTCCAGTTTGTCAAAAATTTCCTGAATTCTTTTATCCATATAAACTTACCATTTGAAGTTTCTGTATACGGTCTTAGATTTTGCAATCTTTCTGTTCCTTTATTTCAATCAAATCATCAATTGCCATCTCCGGATCCATTGTGTGAAACATCAAATAATTTCTTTTCATGGTATTAAGACTCGCCTGCTTATATATCTTGTTACTCGATATGTTCTTATAAAAGTGCCAGTAACGATAAATATATCCTATCCAATACATCACATCTGACGATACCGGACTTTCGACATGATTTATTTTGCATTTACTGTCAGCAATAGTCTCCTCCAAAAGGTATTCTTCACCGGCCCACTGCATACGATTGTAAGATGAATCCAAACCTTTAGCTACTTCGGAATTCATAAAGAAAGAAACAAATTCTTCACTGTCATAACCTTGCTTGGATGACAATTCAAATAATCTACCTTGAATATCGCAAAGTTTCAGAGATATACAATCCATGTCAACCCTCCTTTGCCTCGTCCAAAATCTCGTCAAAGAATTTTCCCTCTCTACGATAATTTTTGCAAATATCGTTGGCAAGCGAAATGCCCTTAATCCTGTTTTCTTCGCTTATATCCCTTAAAACTTGCTTTTCCAAAAATGAAACAGGGATTTCTTTTTCAATATGAACCGCATCACATCCGGCCTGCGACACTGCAACAAATTGCCTGCCTAATTGCAAGGCAGATAAACTTTTAATTAATGCCAGGTCAGTTATGTTTCCCTGGAAAAAATTGTCAAGCACATAAAACATTCGGTCATTTGCTATGCTTCCGACGATAAAATCCTTATTTGAACAAAGTTTACGATATTTTTCGTATAATTTTGTTTCGTTTATCTCGTCCATCTTCCCACGATTGAACGCCACAACCATTGCCCATTCGAGGTTAGCGGGAATATCAAGTTTTCTAAGCCCGGCTAAAGCTGCCGACACAACATAGAATTTCGATTTTTCATAATCACAAATCAGAGTTAACGGTTGTAACGGATCCGTCCCCATATAAAAGCCACGACCGAAATCACACTTAGATCTGCTGATTGGAGATATTTTACCTTCAATCCCGGACTTTGAGCCATGGAACAAAACAACCCGATTCTCCGGAATTTGCAGTTGCTCCACTTCATCTTTTATTCGCTGCACCAGCATATCATATACGGGTACGTTCATTTTCTTGCAAAATTCATAAAGCATTGTCTGCGCCATTTTATTTGGCACGGCCTTAGCATTTTCCCAACGGTTAATCGTCGCAAACGCGACCCCTAATTTATCTGCAAGTTCCTGCTGACTGAGCTTTGTATAGGAACGTATCGATTTGATTAATGTATGCATTTTACGCCCCCCTTTGTATAATATTTGCTGTTCGGATAATTATATGAAATGTTATATTTAGAATCAAGTGTTGACACAACTTTATACAAGATTGCTAAGGTTTTTACTTGTATATTTAATTTAAATCAATCATCCCCCAAGGCTTCCAAGCCCTTGGCATTGTCCACCTTTTTAGCCTTGATGTTCTTTACAAGGAAAGTAAATACGCAAAGGCTTGCGACCAGCAGGATTGAGCAGTAGATGGGAAGGACGCTCCACTTACCCGTTAAGTTAAATACAAGCCCCAAAAGAATAGGGGTAACGGTCTGGGCACCCATGCTTGCCGAATAGTAGTAACCGGTGAACTTGCCGATTCTCTTTGACGAGCAAAGCTCCACGACCATGGGGAAAGAACAGTTGTGTACCAAAGCCATACCAAAGCCTTTTATGGTCCAAACGACGTAAAGGATAACGGGGAAAGCGTATTCTCCGTTTGCGCCTGTAACGACACCTGTCGGGTGAGCAAGGCACATTATTAAAAGACCCACAACGGTTATTGAAAGACCTGTTGAAATGGTCCATTTTCGTCCGATTTTATCGGCAATGAAGCCGGCAACCGCAAAGCCCACAACTGAGGCAAGACCGCCGACGATAGTCATGACCATTGTGGCACTCGATGCCGAATTAAGATAATAGATGACGTAGTTGCCGATATAGGTTCCGATTGCGTTGTCGGACATAAACCACAAAAATTCCGCGCCGAGAATGGCAAGAAGCATATTCCTGTTGGCTTTTGACATGGGCTTGTCATCGTCAATGGGAGTTTCAACCTGTGCAAGACGCTCGCCTTCCGCCAATTCATCCTTAAGCTCTTCGGCAAGTTTATTTTCCTTTATGGTAAAGAACAGAACCATGGCGGAAATTACCATCAGCACGGAGGCAATGAGGAAGGGTATTTCGATGATCCAAAGCTTTCTTGCCTCGTCGGATACGTTGATGTAATCGGAAAGCTTTAAGAAGATACCGAGTATCGTCGCAAACGCTCCGCCGATATAGCCTGTTATGTTGATGATGCCGTTTGCCTTCGCTCTTAAAGGCTTGGGGGTAATGTCAGGCATCAGAGAAACGGCGGGGTTACGGTACATCATCATGAACATGAGCACGATTGCCATCATGATGACCATGCCTACGATATTGTTTTGATGGAAAAATAACGGGATAAAAGGAAAAGCAACGGCTGCCACAAAGGTGCCGATCAGGATGTAAGGCATTCTTTTTCCGATGGGAGACTTTGTCTTATCGGAAAGATTTCCGAAAATCGGAAGCAGTATCAGGGCTGCCAAGTTGTCGCATGCCATGATGATGCCGACTATCCACTGGACATTTAAAATCTTACTTGCCTCGCCTGCTTTCAACTCGGCAGTGGAAAGTCCGTACATACGGCGGGCAAAGATGTCCGTTAGGAAGGTAGGACACCATGAGTCGTAGACCTGCCATAAAAGGCAAATGCCGAAGAAGGCAAAGCCAATCAGAAAGGTCCGTTTCTTGTTTAGTTTCATTTGATAACCTCCAATGCATTTTTGTTTATGTAGATGCCAATGCAGGCATAAACAAACGTTAATTAAGTTCCCTTAGCATTTGTACTATATAGGGTTTGTTGATCGAGTTAAGGGCTTCGGCCTTCTTGATGAGGTCTTCATATTTTTCACGCTGAAAGGTATTTAAATAATATTGCCCTAAGAGACGATAAGTCTTCTTGATATCAACATTTGTGGAAACCATAAATTCAAGGACTTTAACGGCTTCTTCCTCATGAGAGAGAGAAAGAAGAATATCCGCAAGCTTCTGAAGAGTTGTGACCATTGCAGTGTAGTTTTCGTCGTACTTTGAAACTGTATCGAGATTGGCAACCCCGTATTCATATTTAAGGTCGGTATTGGTAAGCCCCGTTAAATTAAGTATACGCTCTGACTTAAGGTTGTCTATCGTTTTCTTTATGCCTTCGTACTCGGTATGGTCTTTTATAAGGTCAATTGGGAGATCATCGGGAATGTGAATATAGTCAAGATGCTCCAAATCCTTTTTACGGGTGAAGTTCGCCTGCTCTTCTCTGTCCCAAAAGTCGTCGACGGCGTCCTGGTCCTTGTGCGTCTGAACTGTTACTCTGATCTTTGCCCAGGCAAGTACTCCGAAGAGGGCGGCTACGGTTGCAATTTTCCAGTACATATACTATAATTGTCTCCATTCGAAACAGAAATAAAGGTGAGAAAATGAACTTCTACAACAAGAAAAACAGACGTGTTTTCACGATTATTTTAGTCGTTATTCTTATAATTTGTATGGTAATACCTATTTTAACATCATATCTTGTGTAAGACAAACCTTGAGGGAGACCGGAGTTGAAACAGGGGAAGATTCCTGAAAATGTTCTGAAAAGATCCATACTTAAAAAGATTAAGCTAAAGCGCAGTGAGGTCTCAAACGGTGCAGCCGTAGGAGCAGATTGCGCTTGTTTGCGTTTTAAGGATACTTTGCTGCTTCTTTCTTCAAATCCTGTCATAGGCGATGCAAGGCAGATATACAGGGCAGTAAATAATGTCGCGGCGTCCGGAGGCGAGCCCGTCGGAATTGAGCTTACGGTACTCGTTCCGCCGGTCTTTTCGGAAGACGATTTACAGAATATGATGGATGAGGTCACAAAGGTTACCGATTCTCTGAATGTTCAGATAATCGGCGGTCACACCGAGGTTTCGGATGCGATAAATACGCCGGTTTTAAACGTTACCGCCATAGGAAGTGCGGATGACTGTTTGGCACCCGGAGGTGCACATCCCGGCGACGATATAGTGCTTACAAAATGGATAGGTCTTGAGGGCACATACAGACTGGCGGAAGCGAGGGAAGAGGAGCTTTTAAAGCGGTTTCCTCACAAATATATATATGATGCAAAGAATTTCGATAAGTTTCTTTCGATAATTCCGGAGGCTGCAATAGCCGTTAAGTCCGGCGTCACAGCCATGCACGACGTTACAAGGGGCGGAATATTCGCAGCTCTTTGGGAACTGGGTACCTGCGCAGGCGTTGGACTTACCGTGAATCTTAAGGAGATTCCGATTAAGCAGGAAACTGTCGAAATCTGCAATTTTTACGATATTAACCCGTATGAACTTGCTTCGACGGGAGCCCTTCTTTGTACAACGGCTGACGGAAACGGTCTTACAGCCGATTTGAAGGCGGCGGGAATCGAAGCTTGTATAATAGGAAAAATAACGGATTCCAACGACAGGGTCGTCATAAACGACGAGATAAAGAGATTTTTGGAACCTCCGAAGACAGATGAAATTTTTAAAGTTTTACAGAATGGAGTATGAAGATGAGAGAAACAATACTTAATGTTATTGAAAAAAATTCACGTATCAGCATTAAAGAGCTTGCGGTTATCCTCGGAATGGAAGAAATCGACGTAGCCAATGAATTAAAGGCAATGGAAGAAGAAGGCGTAATCTGCGGATATCATACGCTTATCGACTGGGAAAAGACTTCAATAGAAAAGGTAAGCGCTTTGATAGAGGTAAAGGTAACTCCTCAGAGAGGTCAGGGCTTTGACTCGATTGCCGAAAGAATTTACAAATACCCCGAGGTTAACGCTGTTTACCTGATTTCGGGCGGATTTGATCTTTTGGTTTCACTCGAAGGAAAGACCTTAAAGGAAGTTTCGCAGTTTGTATCGGACAAGCTTTCCACACTTGAGTCGGTGCTCAGCACCTCCACCCACTTTGTCCTTAAAAAGTACAAGGATCACGGAACTATCCTCGGTAAAAAATATGTTGATGAAAGGGAGCAGATCACACCATGAGAAACCCTTTGTCAGATACAGTAGTAGAAATAAAACCTTCGGGAATCCGGAAATTCTTCGATATAGTTGCCGAGATGAAGGATGCCATTTCGCTTGGCGTCGGCGAACCCGACTTTGACACTCCCTGGCATATCAGGGATGAGGGTATATATTCCCTTGAGAAGGGCCGCACCTTCTATACTTCAAATTCCGGACTTAAAGAGTTAAGAGAAGAAATCGGCAAATACCTTGAGAGACGCTGCAACGTTTCTTATAAACCCCTAGAGGAAGTACTTATCACGGTCGGCGGTTCGGAAGGCATTGACGTTTGTATGCGTGCAATGCTGAATCCCGGCGACGAGGTCATCATTCCTCAGCCGTCATATGTTTCGTACGAACCCTGCTGCGTTCTTGCAGGCGGAAAGCCTGTTATAATCAACCTTAAGGGAGAAAATGAATTCAGACTTACGGCAGATGAATTGAGAAGCACCATCACCGACAAGACAAAGCTCCTGGTACTTCCTTTCCCCAACAATCCTACCGGAGCAATACTTGAGAGGAAGGATTTGGAGGAAATCGCAAAGGTCTGTATAGAGCGGGACATTTACGTTCTTTCCGACGAGATATACAGTGAGCTTACATACAAGGGCGACCATGTTTCGATTGCCTCGCTTCCCGGCATGAAAGAAAGAACGATCCTTATCAATGGATTTTCAAAGGCTTATGCCATGACCGGTTGGAGACTCGGCTATGCCTGCGGCCCCAAGGACATCATCAAGCAGATGACCAAAATTCATCAGTTCTGCATCATGTGCGCACCGACGACGAGCCAGTATGCCGCAATCGAAGCCTTGAAGAACGGCGACGAAGATGTTGCGAGAATGCGCGAATCCTACAATCAGAGAAGACGTTTCCTTCTCAATGCTTTCAGGGAAATGGGTCTTGAATGTTTTGAGCCTTACGGCGCATTCTACGTATTCCCCTGCATCAAGGAATTCAACATGACAAGCGATGAGTTCGCAACCAGATTCCTCGAAGAAGAAAAGGTTGCGGCCGTTCCGGGAACTGCATTCGGAGGAAGCGGTGAAGGCTATCTTCGTATATCCTATGCATATTCGCTTGAAAGACTGGAACTTGCAATGGGAAGGCTTAAGAATTTTGTGGAAAGGCTGCGTAAAGAGCAGAGTAAATAACCTTGCATATTGTATTACATGAGCCGGAAATACCGGCAAATACCGGAAATATCGGACGTACCTGTGTGGCAACAGGTACGTCCTTACATATAATCGAGCCTATGGGCTTCAGGCTCGACGAAAAGTCGATTAAGAGATCCGGAATGGATTATTGGAAGGATTTAGACCTTACAACTTATATTAATTATGAGGATTTTTTGAAAAAGAACCCCGGTGCGCGGATCTGGTATGCGACCACAAAGGCCGAGAAAATCTACACCGAAGCTGATTTTAAAGAAGACGACTTTATAATGTTCGGAAAGGAATCTGCCGGAATTCCCGAGGAAATTCTTGTGGACAATAAGGACTTCTGCATCAGGATTCCCATGAAAGCAAAAATCAGATCTTTAAATCTTTCAAATTCCGCGGCGATAGTGCTTTATGAGGCGCTAAGGCAGCAAGGATTTGAAGACCTTGAGAGTATGGGCGAGCTTCACAGGCTTTCGTGGAAGGACTAACTAAGCGGAAAAAGAAAATCCGCGATGAGGGTAAGTATTAACAGATGGCAGGGATAGTAGGCATAAAAGAAATATTTCATGCTCTTTCCCTTCTGCCCGTTATATCTGCGTATCAGCGGCAGATCCAAAAGAGCGAAAATCTCTATATACGAAGAAAATGCAAGCGGAACAACGGAGAGCGCAAAGCTCTTCGTTTTTTTATCCCTAAATGCATACGCAACCATTATCGCAAATACGCCCATCGAGCCGTAATCGGTCATGAAGACGTCGGCAAATACGGCAAGCAGGGTTGTCGCAAAGAGGGATAGGGCACACTGACTCAGCGCAAGGAAGGAATTTTTTAGATTCATGTAAATCAGGACTATAGCAACCGAAGCAATAGTCAGCGCACATATGACGATGATGGAGCGTAAGTCGGTATAGTCTCTTCCGAAGTTGGAGGCAAAGTTGATAAAGCAAATCCCAAGATATGCGCCGAGTATGGCGGAGCTTAAAATCACGCTGATATATCCCAAAACCGCAGGGACGTTTTTCTCGTGAATGAACGAAGAAAACATCATTCCGAGGAAGCCTAGGAGAAGCGTAAAGAAAACGTTCTGGTAGGCGGGATACAAAACCTCATGGGAAAATGCAAGATTAAAGGGAATTTCCGCGATGAATGCAAACAGGAAGAGCCTGACGGCATACCTTTTCTTTGAACGCGTATGCATAAATCCTTCTATCAACAGGAAAATGAAAAGCGGAAACGCAAGGCGCCCGATGCATCTTAATGCAAAGTAAATGTTGTACATTAATGTGCTTGTGCCGCTGATTCTTTCAAGTACGATTGCGGCAAAGTGGTCAATTGTCATCGTCACAAGTGCAATCATTTTGAGGCCGAAGCCGGTTATCTGCTTTTTAGAGAGGATTTCTTTTTCCATGATTAAGTCCTTTCACGTCGTGCCACTAAATTTTTGCATAAGGTAAAAGGAACGTCAACATAAAAGTGAAATTCAATTGACAGTAAACATAAAAAAAGACTATCCTATTTTTAAAATAAAAGGGGATCAAGGAGGAAACATGGGTTACACGGACAAAGAAATTGCAAAGCTTATTGAAGACGGAAAGAGCGTCCTCGGAATCGAATTCGGCTCGACGCGTATCAAAGCGGTTTTGGTCGATGACAGGAATACTCCCATAGCGCAGGGAAGCCACGACTGGGAGAATCATCTGGAGAACGGCATCTGGACCTATCCGCTTACGGAGATTCACGAAGGCCTCAGGGCTTGTTATGCCGACCTTAAAAAGAACGTGCATGATAAATACGGAGTAAGCCTTAGGAAGCTGAAGGCAATCGGCATCAGCGCCATGATGCACGGATACCTTGCTTTTGACAAGGACGGTAAGCTCTTAGTGCCTTTTAGGACCTGGCGAAATACCATCACCGAGGAGGCTTCGAAGAAGCTTACCGAGGAATTTAATTACAATATTCCTCAGCGTTGGAGCATCGCACACCTTTATCAGGCGATTTTGAATAAGGAACCTCATGTAAAGGATATCGCATCGCAGACCACGCTCGCAGGCTACATTCATAAGTGTCTTTCCGGCAAGAACGTGATGGGTATCGGGGAGGCATCGGGTATGTTTCCGATTGACCCCGTCACCAAGGATTTTGATGCTGAAATGGTAGCAAGGTTTGACAAACTCCTCGAAAAAGAAGGTCTTTCCTATAAACTCAGGGACATCTTCCCCACCGTAACGGTTGCGGGTGAAGATGCAGGTATACTTACCGAGGAAGGGGCAAAGTTCCTTGATGCAAGCGGCGAGCTTGAACCCGGTGCCCTTTTGGCTCCCTGTGAAGGCGATGCCGGAACCGGAATGGTTGCCACAAATGCCGTAAAGGTTCGTACCGGAAACGTATCTGCCGGAACGAGCGTATTTGCAATGGTAGTTCTTGAAAGCAAGCTTAAAAAGGTTTACAGGGAGATTGATCTTGTCACGACTCCCGCAGGCGACCTTGTGGGTATGGTTCACTGCAATAACTGCACATCCGACCTAAATGCCTGGGTAAATTTATTCAAGGAATCACTCGAAGCCTACGGCGTCCGAGTCGATATGACGAAGCTGTTCTCCGTTCTTTATAATAAGGCGCTTGAAGGTGACAAAAATTGCGGCGGTCTTATTTCCTTTAACTATTATTCGGGCGAGGGCGTAACAGGCTTAGACGAGGGACGTCCGCTTTATGTGCGCGAGCAGAACGCCAATATGAATCTTGCGAACTTTATGAGGACACATCTGTATTCGTCACTCTCAACCCTCAAGCTCGGATGCGATATCATGTTCAAGGAAGAGGGCGTAAAGGTAGATTCCATTACCGGTCACGGCGGATTGTTTAAGACAAAAGGCGTCGGACAGAAGATTCTGGCAGCAGCGCTTAATGCTCCCGTATCCGTAATGGAGACAGCCGGTGAAGGCGGAGCCTGGGGAATGGCAATCCTTGCGTCCTACAGGGCAGATCATGCGGCAGGTGAGTCTCTGGCAGATTATCTTGACAGTAAGGTATTTGTAGGCATGGAAAAAGAAACCGTTGCACCCGATGCAGCCGATGTAAAGGGATTTGACGAATTCATTGAAAGCTATAAAAAGGCTTTGGCTGTTGAAAAAGCGGCAATCGAAGCTGTGAGATAAAGGAGTCATTATGCTGGAAGAGTTAAAGAAAGAGGTTTATGAAGCGAATATGCTGCTTCCCAAGTACGGTCTTGTGACCTTTACCTGGGGAAACGTGAGCGGAATTGACAGGGAAAGCGGTTTGTTTGTAATAAAGCCGAGCGGAGTCGAGTATGAAAAGCTCACACCCGAGGATATGGTGGTGGTGGATTTGAACGGGAAAAAGGTTGAAGGACGTTTCAATCCTTCTTCGGATACGCCCACTCATTTGGAGCTTTACAAGGCATTTCCGAATATCGGAGGAATCGTGCACACACATTCTTCGTATGCAACAAGCTGGGCTCAGTCGGGGCTTAACATTCCCTGTTACGGTACGACCCATGCGGACTATATTTACGGCGATGTGCCCTGCTTAAGATGTCTTACCAAGGCAGAAATCGATGAAAACTACGAGACCAATACGGGTCTTTTGATCGCAGACTACTTCAAAGACAAGGATTACGAGGCAGTTCCCTGCGTGCTTTGCAAGAATCACGGACCCTTCACCTGGGGCAAGAATCCCCACGAGGCCGTTCACAATGCCGTGGTACTTGAAGAAGTCGCAAAGATGGCATACAGGACAAGGCTTATCAATCCCGAAGTAAAGCCCGCACCGCAGGAGCTTATGGACAAACACTATTACAGAAAACACGGTGCAAATGCATATTACGGACAGTCAAATAAGCAATAATTGATAATTATTTAGCACAGCAAAAGGTGGCACGGATTGAATTTCTGTGCTAATCTTTTGAGAGTAATAAGTACGCAAGCGTATCAGGAGGTATCATGACTAATTTAGAGCTTCAAAAAATGGCAAATGAAGTTCGTAAGGGTATCGTGACTTCTACTCATGCCGCAAAGTGCGGTCATCCGGGCGGATCTCTTTCCGCAGCCGATATCTATACGTTTCTTTATTTTGAGGAAATGAATATTGATCCCAAGAATCCCCAGATGGAGGACAGGGATCGTTTCGTTCTTTCTAAAGGACATACTGCACCGGGTCTTTATTCGACACTTGCAAACAGAGGTTTCTTCCCGGTTGAGGATCTTACGACCTTGAGGCATCTCGGTTCATATTTGCAGGGACATCCCAATATGCATATTCCGGGCGTTGATATGGCATCCGGTTCTTTGGGCCAGGGAATTTCGGCAGCAGTCGGAATGGCTCTCGGCGCAAGGATGCAGGGAAAAACAAACAGAGTTTATACCCTTATCGGTGACGGTGAGTCCGAAGAGGGTCAGGTCTGGGAGGCATGCATGTTTGCCGGACACAGAAAGCTTGACAACCTCTGCGTGATACTTGACTATAACGGACTTCAGATTGACGGTCGCTTAGAGGATGTTTGCTCGGCAGAGCCTTTTCCCGACAAGTTCAAAGCTTTTCGTTTTCATGTAATAGAGATAGACGCTCATAATTTTGATGAGATCAGAGCGGCTTTCAAGGAAGCAAGAGAGACCAAGGGTCAGCCTACGGTTATCATAGCTCATTCCTTAAAGGGTAAGGGCGTTTCCTTCATGGAAGGTTCGATTGACTGGCACGGCAAGGCTCCCAATGACGAGCAGTATGCCATTGCCATGGCAGATCTTGAAAGGATAGGTGAGAGCTTATGTCAGAAGTAGTAAAGATTGCAACCAGAGAAAGCTATGGTAATGCTTTAAAGGAGCTCGGAGCGGAGTATCCAAATCTTGTGGTTCTTGATGCAGACCTTGCGGCTGCCACCAAGACAGGAGTATTTAAAAAGGCTTTCCCCGAAAGACATATAGACTGCGGTATCGCAGAATGCAACATGATGAGTATTGCGGCAGGACTTTCCACAACGGGACTCATTCCCTTTGCATCGTCCTTTGCAATGTTTGCGGCAGGACGTGCATTTGAGCAGGTAAGAAACTCAATCGGCTATCCTCATTTAAATGTTAAAATCGGTGCAACCCATGCCGGAATTACGGTCGGTGAAGACGGAGCATCACACCAGTGTAACGAGGATATCGCTCTTATGCGTACCATCCCCGGAATGGTTGTTATGTGTCCTTCGGACGACGTTGAAGCAAAAGCTTGCGTAAGGGCTGCGGTTGAATACGTTGGCCCCGTATATATCCGTTTCGGTCGTGCGGCAGTTCCCGTTATAAACGACCGTCCCGATTACAAGTTTGAAATCGGCAAGGGGACGGTTGTCCGTGAAGGTAAGGATGTCACTATAGTTGCGACAGGTATCTGCGTTGATTCTGCATTAACGGCAGCAAAGCTTCTGGAAGAAGAAGGAATCTCCGCCGAAGTCATCAATATCTGCACGATTAAGCCTTTGGATGAAGAGATTATCATTAACAGTGCAAAAAAGACCGGCAAGGTCGTAACCGTTGAGGAGCATTCCGTAATCGGCGGACTCGGATCCGCAGTTTGCGATGCGCTTTCAGCAAACTATCCTGTCAGAGTTAAAAAGCTCGGTATGCAGGATGTGTTCGGCGAGTCCGGATCGGCAGCAGCCCTGGTTGAAAAGTATCATCTTGACGGCAAAGGCGTAGCAGCCGATGTGAAGGCATTCTTGGATACACTTTAAAAGGTTTTGCGAGAGTAAATTCGGAAGATAATTAACTCTCGCTGCTAAGCGTAAATAAATCAGCATCAGTAAACCCCGTGAATTTTTCACGGGGTTTTAAAGTGCGGTAAACCACCCGAAAGTGAATCGTAGACTTGTGTCTTGATATCAGACAATTCAAACAACAATAATTCAGAACAATTATATTCCATATATTTATAAATTCTTAATAATTATGTATTGACAATTCACAAGTATAGGCTTATACTTGCATTAACAAAAGAGAAGAGCAAAGAAAAGGAGACGAAACAAATCTAACAAGGAGGTACGGTCCGACGGGTTAATTAGACTTTTCAAAAACTGAATAATACATAGATTACTAACCGGCCATTAATTACACATTTAAAAGCGATCGAAATAAGACGCTTAGTACAATCAGTACGAACGGATGTAAGAAATGAAGCGGAGAAAGGCAGGTACAGTCCATTGGACTCAGAAGTTATGTAGAGGAGCCATTAACAAACAGTTGATGGCTCCTCATTTTTTTGCTATACTTCTGTCGGTTAAAGTGTTAAAGAACTTTTGACTCAGTAGAGTTCAAGCTATTTACACGCCAATCAACGTCAGTTCGAGACCTTCCTGACGCTAAACAAAACTAAAGGAGAAATTGAATATGGATCAACACAAAAAAAGCACCGAAAAAGTTTTCTTTTTGGTGCAGGCGGGAGCAATAGCGGCACTTTACACAGTGCTGACTGCCTTTGTAAGTGCTTTTAACCTTGCAAGCGGAGCAATTCAGGTGAGGATTTCCGAGGCACTTTGCATACTTCCCTGCTTTACTCTTTCGGCAGTACCGGGCCTTGCAATAGGATGTTTCTTGGCAAACCTCTTTACGGGAGCGGCCGTGTGGGATGTGATTTTCGGCACGCTTGCAACTCTCATCGGAAGTATATTTACCTACCTGCTCAGGAAGCACAAATTCCTGTCGACTCTTCCGCCGGTTATTGCAAATGCCGTAATTATTCCCTTTGTACTCTGCTATGCGTACGGACTTGACGGAGTATGGGTTATTAACGGAGTGGATTTAACTCTCGTTTTTTATGCATTTACCGTGGGACTAGGTGAAGTAATATCGGTGTGCATATTTGGTTCGATTTTAAGAAAAGCGCTTGAAACACGTGCAAGGCGCTTGTTCAAATAGACGGAGGCTTTGATGAATTCTTATATTGAAAAAACAAATTTCTTTAAGGGCAACAATATAGAGGAAATCGCAAAAGAATACGGAACTCCTCTTTACGTCGCAAGCGAAGAGATTATCAGACAGCATATGCACGCGGTTTCCGAGGTTATTACGAAATATCCTTATACCGCCAATTATTCCGTAAAGGCAAACACGAATATTCATATTTTGAAGCTTGCCTTGGAGGAAGGCCTTAACTGCGATGCTATGAGCGTCGGAGAAATAAAAATGCTCGAAGCAGCGGGCTTCCCTTATGATAGAATTTTCTTTGTGCCCAATAACGTAGGCCCGGACGAGATGAAGTATGCGATTGAAAGAGATGTCCGCACAAGCCTTGACTCGCTTTCACAGCTTGAGATGTACGGAGAGCTAAACCCCGGCGGGAAATGCGCGGTTCGCATCAATCCCGGCGTCGGCGCGGGTCACTGCGAGAAGGTCGTTACCGGCGGCAAGAAGACTAAATTCGGCATAGCGGAAGAAGATATTCCGAAGATTTTTGAAATCTGTGAAAAATACAAGCTCACGATTGTTGGCATCAACCAGCATATAGGCTCCGGCTTTATGAAGCCCGAACCCTACCTTCAGGCGGTGGACAATCTCCTTCGAATTGCCCTTGGCTTCAAGGATCTTGAATTTATCGACTTCGGAGGAGGCTACGGAATTCCGTATCACAAGCTTGAGGATGACGAAGCCGATTATCCGATGGAAGAGTTTAAAGAAAGACTTGAAAAGATTCTTGATTATTTCGTAGAAAGCTACAAAAAACCGGTTATGTTTAAGTCGGAACCCGGAAGATTCTGCGTTGCGGAGGGCGTTGTGCTTTTGGGACGCGTAAATGCGGTCAAGGAAAATGCCGGAAAGAAGTACGCAGGCACCGATATCGGTATGAATGTACTCGTCCGCCCTTCAATGTATGATTCCTGGCACGATATCGAAGTTATCAGGAACGGCAAGGTAGTATTAAGAGACGAACTTTCCGAAGTTACGGTTTGCGGAAATATTTGCGAGTCGGGAGATTTGCTTGCAAAGGACAGGCGGCTTCCTATGATAAAGAAAGACGATCTCTGTGCAATACTTGATGCGGGAGCCTACGGTTACAGCATGTGCTCAAATTACAACTCAAGGTTAAGACCTGCGGAGGTGATGATAGAAAAGGACGGCAACGTAAAGCTTATCAGAAGAAGAGAGACCTACGAAGATCTTTTGAAATTGATGCTATAGAGTTTGTAAGGAAGGTATGAAACACGTCACCTTCCTTTTTTAATATTTTTTTTAGACTTTTTTAGCACACGTGTAATTTTAAAGTGGTAACATATTTCCGAAATTTACGAGTTTTTATTACAGAGGCGGGAGGAAATACCAATGGCAAAGCCTGAAAAAGCAGCTGATGAGAATCTTATGGTGAAGGTCTCAACCTTCATCGTAGACAAAAGAAACCTGGTATTCTTAGTAGTAATCATCGGAGTAATCTTTTCTCTGATTGCAAAGAACTGGGTATCTGTTGAAAATTCCCTGTCTGCATATCTTCCTGATGATTCGAGCACCAGAAAAGCCTTGGACATCATGGAAGAAGAATTCACAACCTTCGGTACTGCCGACATAATGGTCGAAAATGTTACCTACAGTGAGGCCGAAGATCTTTACGATGAGCTTGTCGAAATCGACGGAGTTCAGGGTATCGATTTCGATGATACCGATGCGCATTATGCGGATTTAAGCGCACTGTACAGCGTCACCTTTGATTATTCCGAAGATGATGATAATTGTCTTACCGTGTTAAATGAGGTAGAGGATCATTTAAGCGAGTATGACACCTATGTCGTTACCGATTTGGGTAACCAGCAGGCTGAGATAATCGATCGGGAAGTTTCGGTTATCATTATCTATGTTGCAATTATAGTAGTAATCGTTCTAACGCTTACCAGTACCACCTATGCCGAAGTTCCGGTTTTAATCTTAACCTTCGGTTCGGCGATGGTATTAAATATGGGTACCAACTTCTTGATGGGTACCATTTCATTCGTATCAAATTCAGTCACAAGTATTTTGCAGTTGGCTCTTTCTTTGGACTATGCGGTTATTTTGTGTAACCGTTACAAAGAAGAGCACGAAACCATGGAGACCAGAGAAGCCGCCATCACGGCGCTCAGTAAGGCAATTCCGGAAATCGGTGCAAGTTGTCTTACCACCGTTGGTGGTCTTGTCGCCATGATGTTCATGCAGTTTAAAATCGGTCCGGATATGGCAATCAACCTGATTAAGAGTATTGCATATGCAATTCTCTGTACTTTCCTGTTAATGCCGGGCCTCCTTGTTCTTTTTGGACCTTTGATGGACAAGACAAAGCACAAAGTCTTCATTCCGAAGATTCCCTTCGTTGGAAAATTTGCCTATGCCACCAGGAAAATCGTTCCTCCGTTATTTGTGCTGGTAGTCTGCGGAGCCTTCTATTTAAGCAACAATCTTCCCTATGCTTACGGTTACGACGGTCTTACCACACCCAAGCTCAATGAAACCCAGATTGCCGAAAATAAGGTTAAAGAAACCTTTACGAGCAAGAACATGCTTGCCCTTACCATTCCGAGAGGAGATTACTTGACGGAGGCAAGTCTGATTGCAGAACTTGAGAGCTACAGCGAGGTAGACAGCTGTAAGGGACTTGCAAATATCGAGGCTATGGACGGATATTGTCTTGCAGACAAGTTAAATGCACGTCAGTTCAGTGAACTTGCGGGCCTTGACTATGAAGTTTCGGAGCTTCTTTATGCAGCATATGCGGCCGATGAAGAAGAATACGGCAAGATAATCGGAGGAATTGACAATTACACGATTCCTCTTATGGATGTTTTCAAATTTGCATATGACATGGTCGAAGACGGCTATGCAAGCCTTGATGCCGACACAAAGGATACTCTTGATACGGCATACACGGCAATGACAAACGGCCGTCTCCAACTGCAGGGTGAGAATTACGACAGAATCCTGATTTATCTAAACCTTCCCGAAGGTGGCGACGAAACCTATGCCTTCCTTGAAACCATACTTGAAATTGCAAAAAGTTACTATCCCGACCAGGATGTTTACCTTGCCGGCGACTCGACAAGTGAGTACGACTTTAAGGACAGCTTCCAGGTTGATAACATTGTAGTTTCCGTAGTAAGTATCCTGATAGTCCTTGTCGTACTGCTCTTTACTTTCATGTCGGCAGGCATGCCAATACTTCTGATTTTGGTAATTCAGGGTGCCATTTGGATCAACTTCGCATTCCCTGCAGTTATGAACAACAAGGTATTCTTTATGAGTTACCTGATAGTCAGCTCCATTCAGATGGGTGCGAATATCGACTACGCAATCGTTATTTCGAGCCGATTTAACGATCTTAAGGACAAGATGGACAAAAAGACAGCCATCATAGAAACCATGAATTTCGCGTTCCCTACAATTATCACGAGCGGAACCATCCTGGCAGTTGCCGGTGTCTTGATCGGCAAGATGACATCCGAACCCGCTATCTGCGGTATCGGTGATGCGCTCGGACGAGGAACAATTATTTCGATCGTACTCGTTATGTTCGTACTTCCTCAGATACTTCTGCTGGGTGAGAAGGTCATCGACAGGACGAGATTCTCGATGCCCAAGCATGCTATACAGCTTAATGCAACGGGAAGAACCCGCATCGACGGCGTTATCAGGGGCGAAATCAACGGTACCTTCATCGGTGTTGCAAACGGTATTGTTGACGGTACCGTCAACGTAAATCTTATCTCCGGCACATCTTCCGCAAAGGAGGATGTCGACAAGCTGATTGCCGACGAGGAAGGTAAGGAAGCACCGCCTCCGAATGAGGATACAGATACGGAAAAAGAAAACAATGAGGAGGGTGAAGTCAATGAAGAACAGTAAGATTAAAAAAATCATTTCAATAGTGCTTGTGCTTTGCTGTAGCCTCACCCTTTCAAGCTCCGAAGCCTTCGCAGAGGGCATAAATGACGAAAATGACAATTACATCGAATTTCCGAGCGTGGCATCCGATTGGACAAAGATTTCGATATCCACGGCAGAGGACCTTGTAAATCTTTCAGAATCCTTGGGCCTTGATACGGCATCGGAGAAGCTTTATGTGACCCTTGAAAATGATATTTCGCTTGAGGGAGTGAAATTCTCACCGATTCCGTACTTTGCAGGCATCTTTAACGGAAACAGTTATACAATAAGCGGTCTTACCTGCAAAGATGAAAATGAACCCGTGGGTTTGTTTGCAACAAT
The DNA here is from genome assembly GCA_963649755.1 of bacterium. Taxonomy (GTDB): domain Bacteria; phylum Bacillota; class Clostridia; order Lachnospirales; family Lachnospiraceae; genus UBA1258. Next base: position 18,417 of record CAVJJQ010000006.1, read on the forward strand.
AGGCGCGGGTGCACTTGTTGAAAACCTTTACGTATCGGGAAGCTTGCAGCCGACCGATTCCTGCAATTACATAGGTGGAATTGCAGGCAGAAATAACGGAATTATTTATAATTGTTCCTTTTCCGGAGTTGTAACCGGAGATGACTATGTCGGCGGCATTGTCGGATTAAACGGACTTACCGGTATGGTTGTTTCTTCCAATTCAACGGGAGCCGTTCGCGGCAGCAGCATGGTCGGCGGTATCGTCGGTGCCAATAACGGAAAAATAATCGACTGTGTAAACTTAAGCCTTATAAATACCGAGGCCAGCGATTCGGGCGTTGACGTTACGGATTTGGACCTTGATTATGCGCTTGATATTGCAAAGCTTACTACCCAGGATACCAATTCCATGCCAACCGACGTGGGCGGTATTGCCGGTTATTCAAGCGGAGTAATTTTAAATTGCACCAACTCCAGGGAAATCGGCTATTCCCATACGGGTTACAATGTGGGCGGTATTGCCGGAAGAAGCTCGGGTTACATCAAGGGATGTACAAACGAGTCAAGCATTACGGGACGTAAGGATATCGGCGGTATTGTGGGCCAGATGGAGCCGTATATCAAGGAAACGGTATCCGAGTCACAGCTCAAGATTTTAAGTACACAGCTTGAAGAGATGCAGAATCTCATGACGAAGACTCAGAGCGATGCTTCCGCCACGACATCTCAGATAAGCGACAGAGTTTCGAAGATTACCGACAGCGTGAGCGATGCTCAGGGCAATGCCTTTGATCTAAGCGATGAGCTTACGGCAGACAACCTCGAAAATGTGACAGAGGATGATGTAAGGGATGCGCTTTCTCAGTTAACTGATGACGTGACAGACTCTTACAACGACGCAAAGACCGAAGTTGAAAATACGGATAAAGAAACCGCAAAGACCGAACTCAAGGATTCTTTAACCGAATTAAATACGCAGATTGATTTGCTTAATAAAGAAGCAAAGGGCTACAGCGATACGCTTGATGCCGACTTAAAGGCCATAAACGCAAAGTATGACGAAATGCAGGATACAATAGATAATCTTGCAAATACCGATTTGTCGGTTGAAGACACAAGTACCGTAGACCCTGATTTGATCACCTTAGGTGCTGTCAGAGGTTGCAAAAACGCCGCATACATTGAGGGCGATTTAAATGCGGGCGGTATTGCCGGGACCATGGGCGAGGAAAGCTCCGTAGATCCTGAGGATGAAATCAGCTTAAATATCGATCTTGAAACCTACAAGACATATGAGTACAAGGCTGTGCTCGATGCCTGCATTAACCGAGGCAAGGTCTATACAAAAAGAAATTATTGCGGCGGTATAGTCGGAAGAGCCGAAGTCGGATATTTAAGAGACTGCGAAAGTTACGGTCTTGTTACCGCAGAGGGCAACTATGCCGGCGGTATAGCTGCATCCGCTCAGATTACGATAAAGAACTGTCTTTCAAAGACAACGGTAAGTGCCGCAAAGTATGCCGGCGGTGTCCTCGGAATAGGCGTAACTGAAGGCACAAATGCCGCAGGCAGCGTGGTTGCGGACTGCAGAGCTTTGGTTAAGATAACCGACGCCACGAAGTTTTACGGTGCAATTGCATCGACTCCGGACGGCGAATATGACAACAATATTTTCGTAAGCGATACCCTTCTCGGACTCGGTTCTTACAGTGCCGACGGAAAAGCCTATGCGGTAGACTACGATACCCTTGTTGCCGGAATAGAGAATGCCGAGGAATTTTCAACCCTTACCCTTACCTTTATGGCTGAGGATACGGTTTTGAAGACAGTCAAGTTCCAGTACGGCGAGAGCTTCGGCGAGGATGTTTATCCCACAATTCCTTCAAAGAAGGATTGCTTTGCAAAGTGGGACGTGGAAGACCTTACAAATCTTACCACCGACACAAAGGTAAATGCGGTATATACACCTTTCGTGGCATCCCTGGCATCCGAAAATGTCAGAAGCACCGAGCGCCCGATATTCTATGTGGAAGGCAATTTCTCGGACACGGATGTACTTACAATAAGCGAGTCAAACGCAAATGCATACGAAGTTGAAAAAGAAAACACAAACGGATTGATTAATCTGTTCTTTGAAAGAGTACTTGAGGAACAGTGGCTTGTAACAATTCCGGATGACGGACTTGAAAGTCACGTACTCAGATATCTTCCTTCCACGATCAGTTCAAAGACACCCGATGTTTACGTTCACGGTGAAAGCGGATGGAAGAAAGCTGATTTAACAGAAATCGGAAGCTATTATGCCTTTGATGTAGACGGAAACGAGGCGGAGATAGCGGTGATTGCGGTTACCCCGCTCTACGGCAGTTTCGCGACGGTTGCCGTAATCTTATTGGTAATCGTTTTCGCTGTAGTTGTTGTCATAAGACGCACGGCCTTGAAAAAGAAACAAAAGGCACTTTTGGTAGAGGAAAGAAAGGAAGTACTCAAGAAACTCGTCACCGAAACCGCAAAGGGAGAAGCATCCGTAGAAGAGAATGAAGACCTCATTAACTTCCTTGCGGATGTGAATGCCGAGTCGAAGAGCGTTAAGAATAAAGTAAAACCCGGAGTCGTAGTAGCAAGAATTTTGATATGCTTGCTTTTGGTACTTGCGGTTTCATTAACGCTTCTTTTTACAAACAAGCCTGAGATACTTAGGAAGGCCGTTACGGATTTCTTTGTGGAAGAACTTGTTGAGAAGAGCGACTGCGAATTCGGTGCGGACATAAAGCTTGTCGTAAACGGAAACCTGACGGAAACGACCGCACATGTAACCGATGTGAAGGAAGACAGCGTAAAGGCAACCGTTGTTTCGATAAACGGAATAAATCTTTACTGTACGGACACCAAGGTTTACCTTGAAAACGGTAAGGCGTTCAACGTTTCCGATGTCGTTCCGAACTACAGCGAGACGATAAAGGCACTTGCGGGAATCACGGAAACAGGTGAGGTAAGTTCACGCAAGGTTGACGGAGGAACACTTCATACCATAGTTTTGTCGGGTAACGATGCTCTTGAAATCTGCGAATCGGTTCTTTGCGATTATGCGGAAGAGATAAAGAAAATCGATGAAATTACGGTTGATATACTGACGAACGGTTTAAATGTCAAGGAAGTTAAGATTTCCGGAAATGTGACTACGGAGGGCAATAAGCGCATAAATCTTACCTCTGCTTTTGACATGACGGATAAGACAGAAACAACGGCAAGCATACCCAAGGCCGTTACGGCAGCCATGAGCGAGGAAACTGAGAGCGCCGTCATCACGAAGGATATGTTAAAGCTTCTTTATGCATTCGGTGAGTTTGAAAACGAAGATCCCGCCGGGGCAAATATAAAGATTTCGGCAGGCGGAAACGTTCTTACGCTTTCGGACAATCTCTCCTGGTATAGGACGAAGGTTGATGGCGAGTGGATCAGATCCATTTCAAAGAACGGTGTAACGCTTTACTATACCGATAAGGCATCGTGTACCGCAAAGGGCATCTCCCTTACCGAAGCACAGGCAGAAACCGTTGATACGGCAGGCTTCTTAGACTTTGTATACGACATCTGCATGGAAGATGCATTTACCTGTACAGAGGACGGAAATGTTCTTACGTACAAGATCAATCTTGACTCGGATGACATGGAAAGCCTTGCAGAGATGCTTGCTCCGGAATTAAAGGATTTAGACGTCACCCTTCAGAGCGGAACGATAAATGTTACGGTGAATGACAATAAACTTTCAGAGATTCGAACAAGAATTTCGGGACGTGCAAAACTCGTTCTTTCTACTCAGAGCTTTACATTAAATGCAACGATGACACCCATGGATGGTTTGTCCGACATTGATATACCTTCCGAGGTAGTTGATACATTGACCAATAAATAGTTAAAAAGCCTCTACATACTGTAGGGGCTTTTTTCTTGCTTTTTTTACCAATCTGCTTTACCCTATTAGAGGGCAGGGGTTATAAAGGAAGCAGTATGATTTTATCTTCTTCAATTTTGTCGGCGGATTTTAACAGGCTTGGAAGTGACATTGAAAAGGCTGTTAAGGCCGGAAGCGATTATATTCATGTTGATGTTATGGACGGACTTTTTGTTCCGTCGATTTCTTTCGGAATGCCGGTTTTAAAGGCAATCAGAAAGGAAACGGATGCTGTGCTTGACGTGCACCTGATGATAGAAGAGCCTATCAGGTATGTAAAGGAATTTGCAAATCTCGGAGCCGATATCATAACGGTACATTATGAGGCCTGCTCGGACGTACGCACGACACTTGAGGCAATTAAAAGCACCGGAGTTAAGGCAGGTCTTTCCGTTAAGCCCGCTACGGATATAGCTGTTGTTTATCCTTTCCTTGATATGATTGATATGGTCTTGGTAATGACGGTGGAACCCGGCTTCGGAGGACAGAAATTCATCGAAGCTACGGCGGACAAGGTCAGAAGCATCAGACGGGTCATTTATGAGCGAGGCTTAGATACGGATGTTGAAATCGATGGCGGCGTGACGAAAGACAATGTCAAAAAGATTCTAGAAGCGGGGGCAAATGTAATCGTTGCAGGCTCTGCGGTATTTAACGGGGACATTGTTTCAAATGTAGGCTATCTTAAGTCGATTGATTAATTTTACAGAATGATATGAAAAAACCCGCCAAACGGCGGGTTTCTTTTTGCTATATAGGAAATTGCTCCGCGTGGGAGAGCCAAGAGGCTGCACCTAATACTTGCCTCTCCCTTTGGGAGAGGTGGCCGAGCGAAGCGAGGACGGAGAGGGCGCACTCGGCGCGTAAGAGTTTCGCAAGCGAAACTCTTTTTTAAATAGTTATATGGTTTTTAATTTTTTCAGTTTATTAAGTACATAGAAGTAAGCGGGGATCAGGAAGAGGTCCGCAAATATCCATGCAAGCGGACTTGCGAAAGCGGCTCCCGTGAAACCGAACTTCGGTACAAAGATGACAGCTGCAATCGACCTTCCTATCATTTCGAGAACACCTGCCAAAACGGCAAAGCCCGAAAAGCCCATGCCCTGAATCATAAAGCGGACAACGTTTACAAATACAAGCGGTACATAGAAGCAGGCGTTGATGATTAAGAAGCTTGTAGCCTCCGAGATTACCTCTGTTTCCGAAGCGGACACGAAAATCGAGACCATGCATTTTCCGGTAAGCTTAAGTACACCGAGGATTGCAAGCGAGTAAACAATGCCTATCAGGGATGCGGCAAAGACGCCCTTAGTGAGACGTTCAAGCTTTCCGGCTCCGACATTCTGCCCTCCGTAGGTCGACATCGTCGAACCGAGGGCATCAAAGGTCGTGCCAAGCAGGTTTGAGACCTTTCCGGCAGCAGTCATTGCCGCAACGGCGGTTGAACCGAGTCCGTTGACGGCAGACTGCAAAATTACGCTTCCGATTGCGGTTATCGAGTATTGAAAGCCCATCGGGAATCCCATGGCAATGAGGTTCTTCACGTGCCCCGACTCTAACTTCCAATCTTCTTTTTCCGGATGCAGGATATCAAATTTCTTTATAATTACAAAGAGACATAAAACGCCGGAAATAAGCTGTGCAAGTACGGTTGCAAAGGCGGCGCCGAAAACTCCCATGTCAAAGGTAAGTATAAATAAAAGATCCATGCCGATATTCAGGACGGATGAAATAATCAGGAAAATAAGAGGTGTCACCGAGTCACCGAGGCTTCTTAAGTATCCCGAAAGCATATTGTAAAGGATTGTTGCGGGAATGCCTGCAAAAATTACGACTATGTAAATATGGGCCATATCGATTATGTCATCGGTTGTATTCATGGCAATCAGTATAGGCCTGCAAAAAATAACGGTTAAGAAGGTTAATACCAAGGCCACAATTCCGGAAATGATTGCGGAGTTGCCGACGTATCTTTTTAAGGATTTAAAATCCTTTGCGCCGAAACGCTGGGCAATAGGAAGCGAAAAGCCTGCGCACATACCCGAACAGAACCCGATTACGAGAAAATTTATGCTGCCTGTCGAGCCGACCGCCGCAAGCGCCGTAACCCCCAGACACTGACCTACTATCACCGTATCGACGAGGCTGTAGACTTGTTGAAAGAGAAATCCGAGCCACAGGGGAAGAGCAACGCTTACCACAAGCTTAAACGGGTTTCCGACCGTCATATCCTTAACTGTTTTTGAACCTGCCATCGTTTATTACCTATATCCTTCCTTAAAAAGCGAAAATTATAATAACACTTTCATATTAGAAATCAAGCAAAACAGATTTAATTTTAACCGTGTCTGTGCTATACTCGTTGAAGTCTTGATATTCATTGGAGCGCGTAATGATTGAAATTTTAAAAGCCATATTATTCGGAATAGTTGAGGGAATTACCGAGTGGCTCCCGATTAGCAGCACGGGTCACATGATAATTCTTAATGAGTTCGTAAAGCTTGATGTGAGCGACGAGTTCTACAGCATGTTTGAGGTCGTGATTCAGCTCGGAGCAATCCTTGCGGTGGTCCTCATCTTTTGGAAGAACATCTGGCCTTTCGGGAAAAAGAACAATTCCGCACCTTTATCGACGAATGGAATCGGAGCCTATATTAAGAAAGATATTTTCAGCCTTTGGTTTCATATCTTGGTTTCGACAATCCCGGCGGCAATAGTCGGTGTTCTTTTTGATGATTTGTTTGAAGAACTTTTCTATAATTACACGACCGTGGCAATTATGCTTATTCTTTTCGGCGTTGCTTTTATAGTCGTGGAAACCTTTCACAAAGGCAAAAACGCAAAGATTAATACGGTAGCTGATATCACTTATACGACCGCTCTTTTAATAGGAATTTTTCAGGTCATAGCCGCGATTTTTCCCGGTACTTCAAGGTCCGGCGCAACTATAGTGGGAGCTTTGTTAATCGGCGTTTCGAGAATGGCGGCTTGCGAGTATACCTTTTACCTTGCAATTCCCGTTATGTTCGGAGCAAGCTTACTCAAGATTGTAAAATTCGGATTCTCATTTACAACTCTTGAAGCGGCTGTCCTTTTGACAGGAATGGTTGTGGCCTTTTTGGTATCAATGGTTGTTATTAAATTCTTACTCGGCTACATCAGAAAACACGACTTCAAAGTGTTCGGATGGTATAGAATAGTGCTTGGAGCACTCGTTCTTTTGCTCGGAGCAATAGGAATTATTTAGAGGAAAAAGAAATATTTTGATAGGAGTCAGACATGGCAGATAAAGGAAAATATTATTTAACAACGGCGATTGCTTATACATCCGGTAAGCCCCATATAGGCAATTCTTATGAAATTGTAATGGCAGATGCAATAGCCAGACAAAAGAGATTTGAAGGTTACGATGTTTTTTTTCAAACAGGAACGGACGAGCACGGACAGAAGATTGAAGAGAAGGCTTCACAGGCAGGTGTTTCACCCAAGGCTTTTGTTGACGAAGTTGCCGGCATCATCAAAAACGTATGCGACAACTTAAACGTTTCTTATGACAAATTCATCCGTACGACGGACAAGCCTCACGAAGAGCAGGTCCAGAAGATTTTCAAGAGACTTTATGATCAGGGTGATATTTATAAGGGCGCATATGAAGGAATGTATTGCACTCCCTGCGAGTCCTTCTGGACGGAGTCACAGCTCAAGGACGGCAAGTGTCCCGACTGCGGAAGAGAGGTAAAGCCTGCCAAAGAGGAAGCATATTTCTTCAAGATGAGCAAGTATGCAGACAAGCTCATCGACTATATCAATACACATCCGGAGTTTATTCAGCCTGTGTCCCGTAAGAATGAGATGATGAACAACTTTCTTCTTCCCGGACTTCAGGATCTCTGTGTTTCGAGGACGTCCTTTAAGTGGGGAATTCCCGTTACCTTTGATGAAAAGCATGTTGTTTATGTATGGCTTGATGCACTTACAAACTACATAACCGGCATCGGCTATGATGCCAATGGCAACTCAAGCGAGCAATATAAAAAACTTTGGCCCGCAGATTTACATCTTATCGGCAAGGACATTGTCAGATTCCATACGATTTATTGGCCCATATTCCTGATGGCACTCGGCGAACCGCTTCCCAAGCAGGTATTCGGACATCCGTGGTTACTACAGGGCGGTGAAAAGATGAGTAAGTCAAGAGGCAATGTTATTTATGCCGACGATCTCATTTCTTTATACGGCGTTGATGCGGTGCGCTATTACGTACTTCACGAGATGCCTTACGAAAACGACGGAACGATTACTTGGGAACTCATTACGGAGAGATATAATTCAGACCTTGCAAATGTCCTCGGAAACCTTGTAAACCGTACCATTTCGATGTCCAATAAGTACTTTGGCGGAACGGTCACAAAGACAGGGGCTGCGGAAGCCGTTGACGACGAGCTTAAAGAAATTACGGTATCCGCACGTGACAAGGTCACTGCGAAGATGAACGATTTAAAGGTAGCGGATGCAATAAACGAAGTCTTTGCAATCTTTAAGCGTTCAAACAAATATATCGATGAAACAGAGCCGTGGGTTCTTGCAAAGGATGATTCCAAAAAGGATCGCTTAAAGGAGGTAATGTACAACCTCACCGAAGCTATCGTAATCGGCGCAAATCTTTTGAAACCGTTTATGCCGGAGACTTCGGATGCGATTCTTAAGCAGTTGAATGCTTCGGAAAGAGATTACAATTCACTTGATAAGTTTGGCTTGTATGAGTCCGGAAAGAGCGTTACGGATTCGCCGAAGATTCTCTTCTCGCGTAAGGATATAAAGGAAATTCTTGTAAAGGTTAGTAAGATACAGGAAGCGCAGAGGCAGGAATACGAGCGTGAAATGGCAAAGCTTGCGGGCAAATCTGAAAAAGAAGAGCCTAAAGAGGATGTAATAGATGCAGAGCTTATGCCTCTCATTTCCTATGATGATTTTGCAAAGCTTCAGCTTCAGGTCGGAAAGATTGTCGCTTGCGAAGAAGTTCCGAAATCGAAGAAACTCCTAAAGAACACCGTGCAAATCGGCAGCAGAACGGTAACGATTCTTTCGGGAATCAAATCCGCCTACTCACCTTCCGAAATGGTAGGGAAAAAGGTTACTGTTTTAGTAAACCTTGAACCTAAACCGATAGCCGGAATTATGTCCGAAGGAATGCTCCTTTGTGCGGAGGATGCAAACGGAGACCTTTCACTTTTGGTTCCCGAGAAAGATTTTCCCGCGGGGGCAGGTATTTCATAAAGTTTTATAAAAAATCACGAAAGACTATGGAAAATTTCTTCCATAGTCTTTTTTACTACTTTACTTTGTTGCCTTAATTCTTTATAAGCGATATAATCAAAAAGGGAGAAGAATTTTGAAATATCATTTATGAAAAGAGAAGATTTTACTTACGAATCCAGAGATGGAATAAATAAAATTCATGCGGTCAGATGGACACCGGATGATTTAAAGCCGACCGGAATTCTTCAGATAGTACACGGAATGGCTGAACATGTCGAAAGGTACGAAGAGTTTGCTCGTTTTTGCTGCTCTAAGGGATTCATCGTTACGGCAGAGGATCATTTGGGACACGGGGCTACGGTAAGCGACGGAGTATACGGTTATTTTTGCAAGAAGGATCCCGCAACCGTTGTTGTGAGGGATGTCCACAGACTCAAGAAGATTACCCAGGAACAGTTCCCGGGGCTTCCGTATTTTATTTTGGGTCATTCGATGGGTTCGTTTATTTTGCGAAATTACCTGTTCCGTTACGGAAGCGGTATAGACGGAGCTATTGTAATGGGAACGGGAATGCAGCCCAAGATTATAGTAATCGGGCTTAAGGTTACTTCTTTCTTTGCCTGTGTCTTCGGCAAGGCCAAGAAGCCATGTCCCTTCATCAACAATGCGGGCTTCGGAGCATATCAGAAGCAAATTGCAAATCCCCGCACTTCCAATGACTGGCTCACAAAAGACGACAAAACGGTCGATAAATATAATGCGGACCCTTTGTGCGGCTTCATATTTACCGGAAACGGATTTAAGACTTTATCGGAGCTCATCCTGCGTCTCTACAAGAAGAGCAATCTTGAGAAGATGCCTAAGGATTTGAAAGTCTTGATTACAAGCGGTGCAAGCGATCCCGTAGGTGACTACGGAAAGGCACCGAAGGCTGTGTTTGATTCTTACAAAGCACTTGGCATGACAAACGTTTCTTTGAAGCTTTTTGATGATGATCGCCATGAAATCTTGAATGAAACGGACAAAGAACAGGTTTACGCTTATATCTACGAATGGATTGCCAAAGCTTTATGATATCGGAATTTCGGGTTTTCAAAGCAGAGCCTGAGGATTGGGAAGGAGCCATGGAGCTTGCATGGCGTACGTTCTTAAAATTTGAAGCTCCCGGATATGACGAGGAGGGCGTTTCAAACTTCTTAAATCTCATATCCGATGAAAAGCTTTACAAGATGTATTTAAGCGGAAACTTTAAACTTTTCGTCGCAAAGAAAGACGGAAGAACTGTTGGAATGGGGGCACTTCGCTCCCTGAATCACGTTTCTCTTCTCTTTGTAGACGAGATGTATCATGGACAGGGAATAGGACGGGAGCTTTTACGGCATTTGCAAAGTGAGGCTTTTGAATCGACCGGATCCTTAAGGATGACGGTCAATTCGGCGCCCTATGCGATAGGGTTTTATGAAACCTTGGGCTTTATAAAGACGCAGGAACTTACCAAAGCGGATGGAATCAAGTTTCTCCCGATGACAATAGTTACGCAGATATAGCGTTTGCCAAACGCGCCAAAAAGGCCGGGCAGATCTTTTGAAGCGTGGAATTGCCGGAACACATAGCAACCCTGCATCATAGAATATATACGGAAAGGTATTTTGATAGATGAAATTTTTTAACCTCGACAGTCCGTTCATGAAATTTTTAAACAGGATGACAGACTTATTGTGGCTGAATCTTTTGACGGTTGTATGCTCAATACCCATCATTACGGCAGGTGCGGCTTTTACTGCGCTTCATTACACGTGCCTGAAAATGGTCAGAGACGAAGAGGGTTATATCACAAAGGATTATTTCAGATCGTTTAAGCAGAACTTTAAACAGGCTACGATTATTTGGGTTATCGCACTTGCTGTGGCTGTTTTACTGATTGTGGATTACAGGATTATCCTCAGCGGAGGACTGGCGGGAGATTCGCTTTCAAAGTTTTCCACTGTGTTTTTTGCTGCGGCAACAGCTGCATCGGTATTTATAGCATGTACGCTTCTTTATGTATTCCCTATCCTTTCTCATTTTGAGAATACCATTAAGGGAACTGTAAAAAATGCTTTCTTTATGAGCATTCTTGCACTTCCGCGCACCTTGCTCATGCTGGTGCTTTTCCTTGCACCTGCAGCACTGATTTTAATGGTTGCGTATTTTGAAACAATGACGTGGATAGTTCCCATCGTTGCTTTTTTCTGCGTTTCCGCACCTGCATATTTCAGCGCTAAGCTTTACAATAAAACTTTTAAGAGATTTGAGCCTGAAAAGGCCGAAGTGAACGATGATTTTAGCTGGAATGTGGAGAAAATTCCGGATGAGGGTAAAGAAGGGGAGCAAACGGCTGATGAAATTGGGGAAGTTACAAAGGCCGAAGAACCTCAGAAAACGGAGGAATAAATGCGGGAGAACGGCAAAATTACGAGAAATACCGTGGCAACATGGTCTATGATCGGACTGTCTTTTGTGGCTGTAATCGTATATCTTCTTTGCAAGTTTCTTTCTGACGGCAAGGAAAATACTACGGTCCAAAGTCAGGACAAACTCCTAAGCTATGCTTCGGTGTGGGCTGAAAGACTTGCAAGTGATGTTGATATCAACTTAAATGCAGGTGAAATTTTTAAAGATTTATATGATAACGGCGAATCGTTTGCAAATAATGACATGGTAAAAATCGCAAAAACAATTTGCGAAAAAACCGAGGTTTCACATGTGTATTTTTGCGAAGGCGAAAGCGTTATCTGCGATGAGACGGGAGTGATTATCAAGGGGAATTTGGCTGATTTTGCCGGCTCCGAGAAAAAGACCTATGTGCGCGGCAAAATCTCGAACGAATGCGGGGAACCGTCAATAGTTTCTTATGTTCCGATGAACGGCGATTCAGGTGAGTATGTTCTTACGATTATGCACCTTGCCGACATTTCGGCTGATTTTCGACTTTCCGCATACGAAGAGGCATCTTTCCTGGCAATCACCGCGGCGGACGGAACGGTTTTGGGAACTTTTTCTTCTCACAAGGACACGGACAGCATGTATCTTGACGGAAATATCTTTACGGATATTTCGAAGAACACTGTAAACAATGATTACAATGTCTTCAGGGTGAAGATGCTAAACGGACTCGGCGCGGCAGTTGAGTCAAACTACCTAAATGACGAACGTACGATATGCGTTGTCTCGATAGGCGTCGAAGGATGGTATCTGGCATTCGGAGTCAGACAGTCGTCGATGAACAAATTGAGGGCAAGCTACTATTCTGACATTCAGTCAACGATCATAAAGCTTGCAATAGCGGTATCATGCTTCTCAGCCTTTGTTATTGCCATTATTATCATTAACATGCTTAAGAGCAAGGAAAAAGGAAAAGTTCTCGAAGATAAGGCCGAAACGGATCTTCTTACCGATTTATACAATAAGGCGGCTACGGAAAGAAAGATTCAGGAATACATGGAAGAGAATCCTAATGGGCGTGGCCTCATGTTTATTCTGGACATTGACAATTTCAAGAAGGTCAATGACACAATGGGACATGCATTCGGGGATGTCTTATTAAAGACTTTGGGCAAGGAGATTAAGACGGAATTCAGAGTCACGGACATAGTCGGACGTATGGGCGGAGATGAGTTTATGATCTTCTTAAAGAACATAAAGGATGACAGCACCATAGAAAGGGAAGCAGGACGTATTACTAATTTCTTCCACGATTTCAGAGCGGGCGAAGACTATGTCAAATATTCGGCTTCTGCAAGTATAGGAGCTGCAATTTTCCCGGATGATGCCACCAACTTCAAGGATATGTATATAGCAGCCGATCAGGCACTTTACAAAGCCAAGCAAAGAGGCAAGAGCCAGTTGGCGTTTTACAATGAGGCCGGGCACGGTCACTACAGTCAGAAATAAATTTGGTAAATGTTGTTAATTTTGCACATTTTTTGGAGCCTGATTTTGACAAGATGCCCATAATTTGGTATCATCAAATATGCAATAAGCAATTTTGCCGATAATAAAAATTATTTTTGTTCAAATATGGTATGTTCAGAAATTTCGAACTTTACTATACTATCGGTAGGTTGATGGGGAAAGCCCATTTAATATTTAGGAGGATTATTATGGCAAGTTTATCAATGAAAAACATCTGCAAAGTATATCCCAACGGTTTTGAAGCTGTTAAGGACTTCAACCTTGAGATTGAAGACAAAGAGTTTATCATTTTCGTAGGACCTTCAGGATGTGGTAAGTCAACCACACTTCGTATGATTGCAGGTCTTGAAGATATTTCTTCAGGCGAATTGAAGATTGGCGACAAGGTAGTTAATGACGTAGAGCCTAAGGACAGAGATATCGCAATGGTATTCCAGAACTACGCATTGTACCCTCATATGTCAGTATATGACAACATGGCATTCGGACTTAAGTTAAGAAAGGTTCCCAAGGACGAAATCGACAAGCAGGTTAAGGATGCAGCTAAGATCCTTGATCTTACTCCCCTTCTTGACAGAAGACCCAAGGCTCTTTCCGGTGGACAGAGACAGCGTGTAGCTATGGGACGTGCAATCGTTCGTAATCCTAAGGTATTCCTTATGGACGAGCCTCTTTCAAACTTGGATGCAAAGCTTCGTGTACAGATGCGTATCGAAATTGCTAAGCTTCACCAGAGATTAGGCACAACCATCATCTACGTTACACATGACCAGACCGAGGCTATGACACTTGGTACCCGTATCGTAGTTATGAAGGACGGCGTTATTCAGCAGGTTGATACTCCTCAGAACCTTTATGAGAAGCCTTGCAACTTGTTCGTTGCAGGATTCATGGGATCACCTCAGATGAACTTCCTTGATGCTACAGTTTCCGTACAGGGCGAAACAGCATATCTTGAAGTTGCCGGCAAGAAGATCGGTCTTCCTCCCGCAAAGTCGAAGAAGCTTATCGATGGCGGATATGACGGAAAGAAGGTTACCTTCGGTATTCGTCCTGAAGATGTATATGATTCACAGATGTTCATCGAGGCATCACCTCAGTCAGTATTTGAATCAACCGTTAAGGTATACGAGCTTCTCGGTGCAGAAGTTTACTTATACTTTGATCTTGCTGAGTTCCCTATTACTGCAAGAGTTGATTCCAGAACAACAGCAAGACCCGGCGATGATATTAAGTTTGCCCTTGATGTTGAAAAGATTCACGTATTCGACAAAGAGACCGAGCAGGTTATTACAAACTAGTATATTAGCTTATTTAAGGGCATCGGCATTTGCCGGTGCCCATTTTAGGTTAACAGGAGGAATTAAATGATTACCAGCCAAATTATTCAGAAAAGTATAGACGATCTGAGAGCCATTACAAAGGTAGACTTTTGCATATATGACATGGATGGTCTTGTAACGGCATCTACATTTGACGCATCTGATATTTCCTCATCCTTTATAAATTCCTTTATTGCGTCTCCGGCGGATTCGCAGGTAATCGGAGCGCATCATCTCTTGAAAATTTATGATGACGAGGACCTTCTCTATGTATTGATTGCACGGGGTATGTCGGAAGATGTCTACATGGTTGCCAAGATTTGTGTTTCGCAGATTCAGGCATTAGTAGTTGCGTACAAAGAAAAATTTGACCGTAACAACTTCTTCCAGAACTTAATGTTGGATAACCTCCTTTTGGTTGACATATACAACAGAGCTAAGAAACTGCACATTGACGTAAGCGTAAAGAGAGTTGTGTTCCTCATTGAAGCACGAATCGAACGTGATAATTCCGCAATGGAAGTTTTGAAGGGAATGTTTTCACAACAGGCAGGTGACTATTTGACCGCCGTTGACGAAAAAAACATTATTCTCATTAAGAATGTTTCGGAAGCTTCCGATTTTGATTCTCTGATTGCTGTTGCCGATTCAATAGTCGATATCGTGAATACGGAGGCAATGCTCAAGGTAAGAGTTTCCTTCGGAGGTGTCGTTGAAGAGCTTAAAGACGTCTCAAAGTCATACAAGGAAGCAAAATTGGCTTTGGATGTCGGTAAAATTTTTTACCCCGAAAGAACCGTAATTTCCTATGCTGCTCTTGGAATAGGCAGACTCATATATCAGCTCCCCGAGAATCTTTGTCATATTTTCATCGATGAAATATTCAAGGATCCGAGTGCGGTTGATATTGACGAGGAAACGCTCACAACCGTCAACAAGTTCTTTGAGAACAACCTGAATGTTTCGGAAACCTCGAGGCAGCTTTTTGTCCACAGAAACACCTTGGTTTACCGACTTGAGAAACTTCAAAAGTCGACGGGGCTTGACGTCAGGTGTTTTGATGATGCCCTTACATTCAAGATTGCCCTTATGGTTGTCAGCTATATTAAATATCTTGAAAGTCTTGAATAGGTACCTGTGTAAATTTGGTGGCATGAATGTTTAACAGCGATTTGCTTGAGATACTGAGCCGGATTACTCCCGAGGAAGAAGAAATTCTCAAGAGTCACGAAGTTGACTTAAACAATTACACAGATTCTCAGACCAAAGTGTTTGATGCAAATAAGCTTCTCAAAAGTGGGAAGCTTATTCAAATACGGCCTCATACAAGGTTCGTTCATTTTCCCAAGCATACACACAATTACATAGAAATCATCTATATGTGCAAGGGCAGTACCACACATATTGTTAATGGCGAAGAAATTGTCCTAAATGAGGGAGAGCTTCTTTTTCTAAACCAGAATGCCGTTCAGGAAATAGAGCCTGCAGGCAAAGACGATATTGCCGTGAACTTTATAGTCGTACCGGCTTTCTTTGACCGTGCGCTTCAGATGATGGATGTTGAAGACAATCCGATTCGTAACTTCCTGATAGGCTGCATGCTCGGACGCGATGATGACAGAACGGGATTTTTGCATTTTAAGGTAAGCGATGTCCTGCCGGTTCAGAATCTTGTGGAAAATCTTATCTGGTCGCTTGTAAACGAACTTTCCGGAAAAAGAAGCATCAATCAAATCACCATGGGACTTTTGATACTTCAGCTCATGAATCAGACCGAAAAGGTTAGGGTGGGCGAAAATAACACCGACAGCGAGAAAATGCTCAGAGTTTACCGCTACATCGATGAAAATTACAAAGACGGAGAGCTTACAGAGCTTTCAAATCTTTTGAAGGTCAGCGACTATTGGCTGAGCCGATTTATTAAAAAGAAAACCGGAAAGACTTATACACAACTTGTACAGGAAAAGAGACTGAGCCAGTCTTGTTATCTTCTTAAGAACACAAGCCTTAGTGTAAGCGATATTTGCGACCTTGTAGGCTATGAAAACACGAGTTATTTTTACAGACTATTCAAAAAAGAAATGGGATGCTTCCCCAAGGAATTCCGAAAGGAAGCTTAAACGCCTGTGTTGTCAAAGGGCGGAATAAAGCTTTCAAGGTTGACCTTGCCTTCCTGTATATAAGCATTCTTGATACCGAGCGAAAGAGCAAAGTCAATGACTTTTTCGTATTCTCTTGCGGTAACGCTTCTTTTTAGACAACTGTATTCTTCGCCTTCCGGAATGATGCCCGGAATGGGAGTGTACTGACTCATAATGGAAATGTAGATATCGTCACCGTATTCCGAATAGAGGTAGCGGATGATGTCCATTGCTTCCTTGGTATGAAGCGGCAGCACGAGCACACGAACAATTACGCCTTTCTTTATAAGACCGCGCGCATCAAATTGCGGAGCACCCGTGAGGCTTAGCATTTTCTTTATCGCACGTTTGCAAACGTCGGGGTAATCGGGAGCATTCGAATAAAGCTTGGCAGTTTCCGATTTGAAATATTTAAAGTCAGGGAGAAAAGCATCAATCACACCGTCAAGAAGGGATAGACTCCTAACGGACTCATAACCGCTTGTGTTGTATATGAAGGGCAATTTGAGCCCTTTTTCTTTTGCTTTTTCTGCGGCATAAAGAACATGAGGAAGAAAATGGGTCGGGGTGACGAGATTGATGTTGTTTGCACCTTGCGTCTGCAGCTCCGCGAAAATTTCCGCGAGCCGATCTTTCGAAATAAGTTTACCGCTGTCTCCTCTTGAAATATCGTGATTTTGGCAGTAAACGCAATGAAGATTGCAACCCGAAAAGAAAACCGCACCGGATCCGCCATCTCCGCTGATGCAAGGCTCCTCCCACATGTGAAGGGCAGCTCTCGAAACAAAAAGTTCGGAAGATTCGCCGCAGGCACCGAGGCAACCGTCATAACGGCGCGCCTTGCAGTTCCTCGGACAGAGTGTGCAATTTTCGTATAAAGAAAAATAATCTTTCATGACAATACCGTATCTGCAAAGCCGCCACAGATGCAGACACCCCAGCTTCCTTACGGCACATGAGAATTCCCTCTTAGTGCTGCTTCGTTCCCGACCTGACACGGTTCGTGGGCACTCATTGCGTAAGACCAAGGTATCCGTACGCACCTATGACGACCGTGCAGATACGGTATCGAAGACAATGATAATAAAACAGGTTTAAAAAGTCAACCGTGGAATGGGTCGAATCGGTTGAGATGGAAAAGGAAATATCGTATAATAATGAAAGATTGCGGAAGTAAAAAAGCAAGCAATCAAGTATCGGTTAGAGCCAAATTTTTTTTACGCAGGTAAATAAGCAGAATTCGTATCATCCACAGACAAGGGGGGCTAATCATGAAGAAAATAGGTATGCTTACAAGCGGAGGAGATTGCCAGGCACTTAATGCAGCCATGAGAGGGGTGGCAAAAAGTCTGTTTAACAGCGGAGAAAGCGTAGAGATTTACGGTTTTTTAGATGGCTACAGAGGACTCATCTACGGCGACTACAGAATGCTTAATTCTTCCGACTTTTCCGGTATTCTTACCAGAGGCGGCACTATTTTGGGTACATCACGTACACCTTTTAAGACGATTACCGACCCCGATGAAAACGGTCTTGACAAAGTCGAGGCCATGAAATCGAATTACAAGAGACTTTCTTTGGACTGCCTTGTAATACTCGGAGGAAATGGAACTCACAAAACAGCCAACTTATTAAGGGAAGAGGGACTGAATATTATCACGCTTCCCAAGACGATAGACAACGATTTGTACGGAACGGACATGACCTTCGGCTTCCAGTCGGCAGTTGATGTTGCCACAAATGCGATTGACTGTATACATACGACCGCAGATTCACATGGACGTATTTTCATAGTTGAAGTCATGGGCCACAAGGTCGGATGGCTTACCCTTAATGCCGGTATCGCAGCCGGCGCCGATATTATTCTCATTCCCGAGATCCCGTACGATATCAACAAGATTGTGGATGCCATCAACAAGCGTCATGAAAGCGGCAGCAAGTTTACGATTTTGGCTGTTGCAGAGGGTGCCATATCCAAAGAAAAAGCAAAACTTTCAAAGAAGGAATACAAGGAAGCGCTAAAAGCTTCGGCTTATCCTTCGGTATCCTATGAAATAGCTGCGGAAATTACCGCCAAGACGGGACGCGAGGTAAGAGTAACGGTTCCCGGACACATGCAACGGGGCGGTTCGCCTTCCGCATATGACAGAGTTTTTGCAACAAGACTCGGTGCCGAGGCAGCCAAGATGATATTGGAAGAGGACTACGGCGCAATGGTCGGCATCAGAAACCGTGAGCTCGTAAGAGTTCCTTTGGAAGAAGTTGCCGGAAAGCTTAAGGCTGTCGATCCGGAGGCTTCCATTGTCAAAGAAGCAAAGATGACGGGTATAAGCTTCGGAGATTAGGGAGAAATAAATGGCTTATACAGCATTATATCGTAAATTCAGGCCGGGCAAATTTGAGGAAGTAAAGGGCCAGGATCATATTGTCACAACCCTCAGCAATCAGATAAGGTCCGACAGAATCGGACACGCATATCTGTTTTGCGGCACCAGAGGTACCGGAAAAACCTCAGTTGCAAAGCTTTTTGCAAAGGCAATCAACTGTCAAAATCCGGATGGTGTAAACCCATGCTGTGAGTGTGCTTCATGTAAGGCCATTCAGAGCGGAACGAGCCTTGACGTGGTGGAAATCGACGCAGCATCAAACAACGGTGTCGATAATATCAGACAAATAGTAGAGGAAGTTCAGTATCTTCCGATGAATGGCCGATATAAAGTCTATATAGTGGACGAGGTTCATATGCTTTCGGCAGGAGCTTTCAACGCACTGCTAAAAACACTTGAAGAGCCTCCGGCACACATTGTTTTTATACTTGCCACGACGGAAGTTCACAAGCTCCCGGTAACAATTCGTTCAAGGTGTCAGCGTTACGATTTCAGACGAATCGGAATAGATTCCATATCGGGACGCATGAAGGAACTCCTTGACATAGAGGGTGTTCAGGCTGAAGATGCAGCCATAAAGTATATAGCCAAGGCGGCTGACGGTTCGATGCGTGACGCGCTCAGCCTTCTTGACCAATGCATCGCGTTTAATTACGGTGAAAAGCTCACCTATCAGATGACGCTTGAAGTGTTGGGCACGATTGACAGTTCAACCTTCAGTAATCTGACCAGGGCAATCATGACGGGCGATGTGTCCGGCTCAATTGAAATATTGGAGCAGGCCGTCAATGAAGGTAAGAATTTAGCACAGTTCGTGGTCGACATGACTTGGTATTTGAGAAACCTTTTGCTTGCATGTACATCCGATGATATGTCCGTTATCGCTGACATGTCGGAGGAAGCAATCGTAAAGCTCAAGGATGAGGCAAGACTTGTCGAGCCGATGACGGTTATCAGATATATACGTGTTTTAAGTGAACTCACCAATCAGATTCGTTTTGCAACGGAGAAGCGTGTCCTGATAGAGGTAGCCTTGATAAAGCTTTGCAAGCCTGAAATGGAGACACGAAACGACGCTCTTCTTGAGAGAGTAAAGCGTATTGAGGAAACTCTTGAAAAGGGAGTATCATTCGAAGCTAAGAGCGATGTTTCTTTAGACAAGAGTGCAGAGAAAGAACCGGTAGAAAGCGCTCCGCTTCCTGCGGCAGTGCCTGATGACATAAAGGTTATTGCATCAAAGTGGGACAAGATTGTGGCATCGTCGGATTCGTCGGACAAGTCTTTTTTAAAGCTTGCAAAACCGTCAATCGGACCAAACGGGGAACTGCTGCTCGTATTCTTAAATGAATTGGGCTATACGCATTTCGTCGATAAAGAACATCCCGACGGTACGGCTCACGAAAGCTTTTTGAGATTCAAGGCCTTAGTGGAATCCTTTGTCGGCAAGCAAATTGAGCTAAAGCTTGAACAGGCCAAGGATGCAAAAAGCTTTGAAAGAGATAATTGTGATATAAGAGATATTAATGATAAGGTAGATATGCCGATAGAAGAGGAGGAATAGATATCTATGGCAAAGAGAGGCGGTTTTCCGGGAGGCGCAATGCCCGGAAACATGGCAAATTTAATGAAGCAGGCGCAGAGAATGCAGCGCCAGGCCGAAGAGAGCCAAAAGGAAATGGAAACAAAGGAATTTACCGCTAAGGCAGGCGGCGGTGCGGTAAGCGTAACTGTAAGCGGCTCAAAAGAGGTAAAGTCCGTAATCATTGATAAAGAAGTGGTTGATCCCGATGACGTTGAAATGCTTCAGGATCTGATAGTTGCCGCTTTCAACGAAGCTTTGGGACAGGTTGACAAGGCAAACGAAGAAATCATGAGCAAGATGACAGGTGGCTTAGGAGGATTCGGATTTTAAATGAATCTGTACGGAGGCCAGATAAACAAATTAATCGAGGAACTTTCACTGCTTCCGGGAATAGGAAACAAATCGGCTCAGAGACTTGCTTTTCATTTGATAAGCATGCCACTTGACAAGGTGGAGAGGCTTGCAAACACAATTGTCGATGCAAAGAAGAACGTTCGTTATTGCCGTGAATGTTTTACCTTGACAGACAAAGAAGTGTGTCCCATCTGTTCAAACACCGCGCGTGACCATTCGGTCATAATGGTCGTTGAGACACCGAGAGACCTGGCTGCATATGAAAAAACAGGAAGGTACGAGGGCGTTTATCACGTACTTCACGGAGCAATTTCTCCGATGCTTGGGATAGGTCCCGCAGATATCAAGCTAAAGGAATTGATTAAAAGGCTTGAAGGCGATGTTAAAGAGCTGATTATCGCGACCAATTCAAGCCTTGAGGGCGAGACAACAGCCATGTATATCAGCAAACTTGTAAAGCCTACCGGCATAAAGGTCACGAGAATAGCAAGTGGAGTACCGGTCGGAGGCGATCTCGAATACATTGATGAAGTAACTTTATTACGAGCCTTAGAGGGCCGTAAAGAATTATAGAAAGGGGTACATTACTATGAGTAAGAAACTTTTTGGTACGACTAAAGATGGGAAGGAGGTCTATGCATTTACACTTGCAAACTCCAAGGGTATGCAGGCAGAGGTTATTAACTTCGGTGCAATCCTTACAAAGCTTATTGTTCCCAATAAGGACGGCAAGGCAGAGGATATCGTGCTTGGCTTTGACAAGCTTTCCGATTATGAAGTAAACCCCAGTTTCTTCGGCGCAGTTATAGCTCCGAATGCAAACCGTATCGGCAAGGCGGAGTTTACGATTGACGGAGTTAAATACAAGGTAGATGTAAACGACGGACCCAACAACCTTCACAGTCATATCGATTTGGGAAGCCATAAGCGCATTTGGGACTATGAAGAAGGTGACAATTTTGTTACTTTTTCTTTGTGCATCGGTGATATGGAAATGGGATTCCCCGGTAATAAGAAGTTCACACTTACCTATACTCTTACAGAGGACAACGAACTGATTCTTTCTTATGGTGCAACATCCGACAAGAACACCATCATCAATCCCACAAACCACTCCTATTTCAACCTTTCGGGAGCAGAGTCCGGAAAGAATATTTTAAAGGAGGTTCTGTGGCTTAACGCATCAAAGTTCACGCCCGTAGTAGAGGGAGCAATTCCCACGGGTGAACTTCAGGATGTAAAGGGCACCGTTATGGACTTTACCAATGGCAGGGTAGTCGGAGACGATATCGATGACGATGTAGAGCAGCTGTTACTTACAAGTGGCTACGATCACAACTTCGTAATCGACGATTACGACGGAAGCCTCAAGCACATCGCAACCGTAACTGACGAAGCTGCAGGACGAAAAATGGATGTTTACACGGATCTTCCCGGAGTACAGTTCTATGCCGGAAACTGCATAGCCGAGCAGACCGGTAAGAATGGAGCAAAGTACGGAGTACGTTCGGGACTTTGCCTTGAAACACAGTTCTTCCCCGACAGCATTAACAGGCCTGAATTCCCTTCATGCGTATTCGGACCCGGAAAGGATTACTCTTCTAAGACTATTTATAAGTTTAGTTAAATGGCAGACAATGTAGTTAAATTCAGATCGGACGCTGAAGAAACCGGTCTGGAAAGAGCAAAAAGAAAAGTACGCAAGCACAGATTTGCAAGGTTCTACCGCACCGGAATCATCATTTTGGCCATTGCGGGAGTCCTTGCAGCGTACTTTATATATGAAAAAACAAAAACTTTCTCAAGCTATTCGATTACGAACTCCGTGGATTATGCTTCTGCTGACGGAGCAAAGGTTGTTGAGTTTGACGGGAGCATTCTGACCTACAGTAAGGACGGTGCGGGAGCCGTTGATGCAACCGGGAAACTATTGTGGAATCAGACCTTTGATATGCAGAATCCCCTGATTTCCATTTGCGGGGACACGGTCGCCTTTGCCGACTACGGAGGCAGCTCGATTTATGTGCAGACTTCGGACGGGGAGAGCGCAACGGTGTCAACGGATATGCCCATCAGGAAGATCAGAACGTCTTCCTCGGGGTATGTAGTGGCGGTTCTTGAGGATACGGATGTTACCTGGATATATCATTATGATATGAACGGAAACGAGAATGCTTACTTCCGTACCACGATGGAAAAGAGCGGCTATCCGCTTGATTTGGATATTTCTCCGGATGGAAAGCTTGTTTGCGTATCATATTATTATCTTGACTGTGATGATGTAAAAAGCAGTGTTGCTTTCTACGATTTCGGATCCGTAGGACAGAATTATATCGACAACTATGTGAGTGGTTACAATTATTCCGATATAATGGTTCCCTATGTCAAATTCCTGGATAATGAAACGGCAGTTGCGGTATCTTCGGAAAGAATGAGCGTTTATGCAGGAGCACACAAGCCCGTAAGCGTCTCGGATATGTTTTCTTCGGATGAGGTTCTTTCGGTATATACCGGGACAGACGCGATTGCAATTGTCTATCGTAATTCTTCTTCGGAGGCAAAATACCGCTTGGAGATTTACGACAAAACCGGCAAGATGACCGGGTCGAAAGAGTTTGATTTTGATTATTCAAACGTGTCGCTGAAAAACAACATGGTCGTACTGTACGGAGACCGGAATATTTACATAGGTTCTTTTGACGGAACAAAGAAATTCGAAGGAACTTATGAACAGGATATACATCTGATTATTCCGACGGTTTCTGTGGATAAATATATAGTACTGACAGACAGTACGATTGACACCGTTACATTTAAGTAGGGTATGGAGGGCTTAATGAACTGGTTTGCTGCAAATATTCCGTTTTTTTTACTGCTGATATTTTTGATATTTAAGGTAGTGACATGCTTAAAGAAGGGTGCCGTAAAGGAACTTTGTTCCGTAATTTCAATTACGATTGCCTCTGCTTTGGTACTCTTGATTGCGTTTGCTGTCAGAAAATATTTTGACGAAGATATGATTATCTTTATTATAACGGTCATTCTGCTTATCCTGCTCGTGATTGTTTATAAGATTGTCAATCTGTTTCTTTCTACACTTAAGCTTATTTCAAAGCTTCCCGTGGTGAGCTTCGTAAACAAGATAATTGCCATTCCGCTTGCAATCTGTGAGGTCGTCATCCTCGTATGGGTCATCTACTGCCTCACAATGGTACTCGATGCAGGGCTTATTACCAATTGGATACTGGAATGCGTAAGAAACAATTCGGTCATGGAATACTTGTATCGCAACAATTTGGTTTATGTGATACTTTCCAATAGTACAGTTATGACTTCGGTAGACATTATTTCAAAATTGGCAGGTTAATCATATGAAATATCCAAAGTTTCTTGAACCCGGCGGAAGAATAGGCTTTATAGCACCCTCTTTCGGTTGTGCGACATCTCCTTACATCGAGCGCTTCGACTCGGCGCTTTCGGAGTTTGAAAGGCGCGGATTTGTAAACGTATGCGGAGACAACTGCCGGAAGGATGCGGGCATAGGAAAAAGCAATACGCCGGAAGCCTGCGGCACGGAGATAAATGATTTCTTTTTACAGGACAGAAGCGATGTAATCATTTCATGCGGCGGAGGGGAGCTTATGTGCGAAGACCTTCCGTTTGTGGATTTTGATGGCATTAAGCAAGCAACGCCCAAGTGGTATTTGGGGTATTCGGACAATACAAATTTAACATTTCTTCTTCCTACACTTACCGACACAGCAAGCATCTACGGACCCTGCGTGTCGGATTTCGGAATGAAACCATGGCATCAATCGATAGATGATGCCTTTTCTTTACTTACCGGTAAAAAGAAAGCATTCTCAAATTATGACGGTTGGGAAAAGGGCTGGCCGGACAGGGAAGAGGATCCGTGCGCACCATATAACATTACGGAAAAGTATGAGCAGGTGATATGCGGAGACAAGACAGAAGTTTCCTTTAAGGGAAGATTCTTGGGCGGCTGTCTTGACTGCCTTTCTATGCTCTGCGGTACGAAGTTTGACAGGGTTAAAGAGTTTAACGAGCGTTACAAGGATGACGGAATTATTTGGTTCTTGGAATCCTGCGATTTAAACGTGATGAGCATGCGAAGAGTCCTGTGGCAGTTAAAAAATGCGGGCTGGTTTGACGGTGCGAAAGGTTTTCTGATAGGAAGACCTTTACATTTCGAGGACGACTTTAACGGTTTCAAACCGCATGAAGCATATGAAGGAATATTATCGGAGTTTAATGTTCCGATTGTAATGGATATAGACTTGGGCCATCTCTCTCCGATGATGCCCTTTGTAAGCGGCGGCTACGGAACCGTGACTGCACGTGGGAATTCTTTGATGATAGATTATGATTTTTCAAGATAGGTATTGACAAGAAACGGTAAAAAATGGTATCTTAGCCTCACCCCCTCAAAAGGTGGGGCTTTCTTTTTGAAAAAAAGAAAAAATTAGTTGTTGACAATAGTCACACGGAGTGATAGTATCAATCTGTTGCGAC